>JALOOE010000196.1 GCA_025454565.1 Anaerolineae bacterium | reverse complement strand
CGGGCAACGGCTGGCGCCGGATTTCGTCGAGCCGCACCTCGATCATGTCGAGCCAGCGCAGATCGGCTTCGACGTGCATGATGGTTTTGTCGAGCAGAAGGATTCCCGCAAGCTCGCGACCCGGATCGGCCTGACTGCGTTGTTCGGTGATGTCGTGTAACTCTTGAAACAGGTGGGCACGCTGGGTTTGAATCAGGCGATACGGATCGGCGACCCCCGACACCAGGCCGATCATCAGTTTGAGGAAGAATTCGTCATGCTGGTGCTCTGGCTCGATGCCGTTGGCAAACCACTCTTGAAGCGCTGCGCGGCCGGGCGGTGCGAGCGCATAGATCCGTTTTTCAGGGCCCGCATCCTGCTCGACGCTGTCTTCGACGACGAGACCGCCCTGCTCCAGGCGCGCCAGCGTCGTGTAAATCTGCGCCGGCTTGACGTCCCAATTCGCCTCACCGCCGACAAGCGCCTGAAACGCCGCGCGCAATTCGTACCCATGACGCGGGCGCTGTGCAAGAAGACCCAGGACGGCGTGGCGGACTGACATAAGCACTCAATCCCAAAAACTATACGACGAGTTACTAGATTTGTCAAATCCGGGAAGATGTTCTGGTGGATTTCACGGTTTTGGGGGACAGTCAGTGCGACGCAACCTGCGCCAGGTCGAGGAACGCTTCGATCTGGCGATAGCACCGATTCCACTCCCCGGCACAATCTTTCAGGACGATGCGAGGTAAGCGGGATTCGCGCAACAGAGCATCCGTGAGCTGCTTGTAGTCCCCCATGAAGGCCAGCACGCCACCGGTTCCCTCCAGATGCCGGGCTGCGCCATACGGGCAGTGGGCGATCAGCCGTGCGACATAGTCCATCCAGGCTGCGCCGCGCTGCGCCCCGATCTCGCTGAAGTGCTGAACCGAGTGCGCCACGTCCCGATGGCTGAGATAGATGAGCACCGGTCGCAAGGGCATGACGAGGGCCTCGACCTGGGCCGCATAGGCTCGCATGTCGTCGAGCGCGGCGTCCATCTGCAACAGGATGCGGACGCTGTTCTGGAACGGGTAGCTGTCGAGCACGCTGATGGTGTCCGCCTGGGTCGCGTCATCCACGAATGCCTGCCACCGCTCCAGGCTTTCCTGGATGAAGCTCGCCGGCCGGTACTGCTGGAAGTACGTCTCACCGGTGACATCGCCGGCCGGGTGGAGGTCCCCGCCGACATTGATCGGGTGCCCCGGTTGGCTTTCCAGATACAGGCGCACCGGCAGATGCTCAGCGCGCAGACGGGTTGCCAGCCATGACGCCGTCGTCGTCTTGCCCAGCCCCGGCAGCCCCTCGACGAAGATCAATCGGGTGTCATGCATGATTCTTCTCTTTGGAGTAGCGTCAGGGATTTGCGCAGTGATCGCCGAAAAAGGGTACGGCATCGCAAGCCGCGATCCATCAGCCGTGAATCACATGCTCCAGCCCTTGCGCAAATAGGCCGCGCACATGGTCATCGTCCAGGCGGTAGAATACGTGTCTGCCATCGCGGCGGGCGCGCACCAGTCGCGCTTCGCGCAGATAACCAAGCTGATGCGACACGGCCGACTGTCCCATGCCGAGCGCCTCGGCCAGGTCGTTGACGCAGACCTCTGTCTCAGCCAACGCCGACAGGATGCGCACACGCGTCGGATCGGCCAACGTCCGGAACAGGTCGGCCAGGCCATGAGCCGTTGCATCGGCCATCAGATGGCCGCGCACGGCTCGAACGTTGTCTACGTTCGCCTCATCACAGTCGCATGATTCGATTTCAGGGCGTTCCGGTTGATCTGTCATCGCTATTCCTGGCTCATATGCGCACGAATCCATCGAGAGCGTCAAAACAACGCCAGTTGCCTGACCGGTTCCTCAATGCGATAATGCTTCATGTGCGTGGCGATGCCGTGGCGAGCGCATAGCTCGGCGAAAAGCCGTTCCAGTTTCCTGGCGTCATTGGCTGCCGCGCTATACCTGTCACTGAAGCGCGCCTCGTACTGTTGGCGCAGGCCGGGAAAGAGCCGATCCAACTGGGCATAGTAGTAGGTGCGCTGCCGGTCGCGCAGCGTCATACCGAAGCCGGGCATGATGTACGACGCGCCGGCCGCGGCCGCCTGGGCCGCGATCCCGGCGATGTTCTCGGCGTTGTCTTCGATGAAGGGCAGGATCGGCATCATGGTGACGCCGGCGTAGATGCCGCGCGCGGCGAGGGCAGACAGAGCGGCGAAGCGCCTGGAGGTCGGCGGTGCGCCGGGCTCGAGCCGCCGGCTCAGATCATCGTCGGCCGCAGTGACGGTGAAGCTGACCGCCGCGTAGACCCGGCCGATGTCGGCCAGGATGTCGGCGTCGCGCACGACCAGGTCGCTCTTGGTGATGATGTGGACGGGGAAGCGGTGGCCTGCGATGATTTCCAGCGCGCGACCGGTCAGGTTGAGTTTCGCCTCCAACGGCATGTATGGATCGTTCATCGAGCCGGTGCCGACCGTGCCTTTGACCCGCTTGCGCGGCAACTCATCCCGCAACAGATCGAGCGCGTTAGCCTTGACCAGCACATCGTGGTCGAAGTCCTCGATCTGGTAGCACTCGCTGCGCGAGTCGCAATAGATGCACTGGTGCTGGCAGCCCCGGTACAGGTTCATGGTATATTTGATTCCGAACCAGGGATCCGGCTGCCTGGCGCTGGAGAGCAGCGTCTTGGCGGTGATCTCCTTGATCATAGCGGGGACAGTTTAGCACGAGGCTGGGATGCTGACAAGAGGGGAAACTCGGATGTCAAGGGGGATGCGCTGGCCGGGCTCTGGCCGAGCCAGGGCAGTTCCGCCGTTGGCTCGGTCGGAGACCGGCCAAAGCAGGAAAAGGTTCGGTCGGAGACCGGCCAAAGCGGGAAAGGCGGCTGGGCAGGCAAGAGGATAGAACAAGCGCTTCGCGCAAGGCTGGCAGGAGTTCAAGAGACGCCGGACGCCGGCATCAGGCGTCGGCGTTAACAGAGGTGCTGAGGCCGATGAGCGTACCCTCTGGGCTTCTTAAGTAGGCAACGATCGCCCCCCACGGCATCCGCTTCGGCCTGGCGAGCGCATCCGCGCCCGCGGCCAATGCCTGCTCGAAGGCCTGCGTGACGTCCTCGACGATAAAGGATATCTCGATTGAGGTTCCCCGATCACCGCCGTCCGACGCGCGATAGGTGCCCGGCATCACCAATTCGCCGAGGCTGTGCGATGCGATGCCGAGGATAGCGCCGTCGACGTCGAGTTCACCGTAATCGTATGCATCATCGTAGAACCGCGTAGCAAGCCCAAATGCCCGTTGATAAAATTCCAGCGCAGCCCGCACGTCCTGCGTATAGATGACGGTTGCGAACTTCATGCCCGCTCCTACTCTAGCTCACGCCTTCCTCGTGCGTCTTTGCGCGAATCCGGCGCCCGTTGGTGACAAACCACAGACGCCCATCGTCCGTCTGCACCCAGATGCCGGGATGCTGCGCACCGCGCACTTGCCCGGCGCGCCACTGTTCGCAATCTGCATCGGACAGGAAAATCTCGACGGCGTCGCCGGGTTGGTAGAGATCAACCAAACGCGGCGGCATCGACTTCTATCCTCCACCATCCGGCGGCGCTGCGGGCGGCGATCACGCAGCCGAACCGAGCTCGACCGTGCGCAACTGGCCGGCGAGCTTGCGTGTGTCGGCCAGCCCGTAATTGGCGTGCCGCACCGTTCCCCGCGGATCGACGATCAGCGTGGTGGGCAGCGTGAAAACGCCATATCGCTCGGCCTTCGCCTGCTCCACGTCCGCATCGACCTTCTCGATGACGACCCGGTCCCCGAAGTCCGCCTGGAGCTGCTGTAGGAAGCGCCCTTGCGTCGTGCACGGCGCGCACGCATCGCTGCGGAAATAGAGGATCGCCGGCTTGCCGATCGCGCTGGTTGCCTTGCTGGCGCGACGCAGATGGATGTATCTGAACGCCACGAAGACGCCGATCCCCAAGAGCATCAAGCCAAGTGTGATGAGAATGCGTTCGAGCATGAGTTATCCCTGCCGGATCGGGCTATAGCGGAAGCCCGGCACCCCCAGCCGATTGAGCTGGTAATAGACGAAGCAGCCCGCGCAGAACCCGACAAACAAGTTGAGGGCCGCCAGCGCGACCACCAGCCAGACCAACGCCCAGCCGGCCACGCTCTGACCGGCGAGCAGGGCGATCAGCCCCAGGGTCACCACGATCCCGCCGAACCCCTGCGCAAAACGATGCGGCTCCGGGTTGTCCACCATGACGTGCGGTTTGACCAGGTTGGCCGGTTTGAGGAGCCTGCGGTAAAGCGCCTGGAACAGGGCCAGCTTGGGCCAGGCCGTCCCAACCAGCATCACGCCGGCCACAAACGCCACGATGAGCGGGCTGCTGAGCACAAAGGCCAGGATCAACAGTCCGATGATGAAAGATTGGTTCACCCTGATCGCCGAGTGGTCGACCAGGCGGTTGCTGGAGTTTGTTGTCATGATCTGCGCTCCAAAGGTCATCGCTGCTCCGGCTCACGAGCCGGCGGCTGGCAGGCAAACAAAAACGACGGCAAGACCCACATTCGCACTTAGCGCGAGGGCTTTGCCGTCGTTCGTCTCAGTTTTTTGGTCGATTAGGTCTGGAGACGAGGTCGGCTAACGCCCTCGCCCCAGACAGAAGCAGTGTCGTATCATTCGATAAGTCATCTCAGTCACATAATCCATTCCGAACCGTAATCTAGCACAGTCTTGAGCCGAATCCAGTAAGCCACCCTACGGTTGCGCCTGGATCGCACTATCCATGAGGCGCGACATTCCGATCCGTGGCCCAATCGCCGGGGCGATGCTGTGCGGGCGTTATGTGCGTTTTGACAGATAACAGGGGGTCTGCTATAGTCGGCGCCACAATCGAATAAGGTGATTCTCATCCAGAGAGGCGGAGGGACCGGCCCTGTGAAGCCTCGGCAACCAAGGGGTGGTTGAAGGTTACGGGTTGAAGGTGGAAAGACAGCAGTGATATGTCGTCCTACCTTTGACTTTCAACCTTGAACCTGCAACCGTCCGTATGGTGCCAATTCCGGCAGATATGATCTGGAAGATGAGTGGGATTCGTACACGTTCGCTCTGTTGACCCCCGCACCGGCGGTGGCATGCTACAGACCGGCGTGGGACGGCGAGATCAGGTTCATGCGCCCCGCTCATCTCAAACGAGCGGGGCTTTTGTTTGGCACGGTAAGCGCTTCGCATGGCCTGGGTCACGTTCAGGCCCAGGCCCCAAGATTTCACTGAGGAGTTCAGAAGATGTCGCACAGTTCACACTTCGAGACGCAGGTGGTGCACGCCGGACAATCGCCTGACCCGGCCACCGGCGCAATCGTGACACCCATCTACCAGACATCCACCTACGTCCACGACGCGATTGGCGTACACCGGGGCTATGACTATTCGCGCACCTCCAACCCTACCCGCGCGGCGTTGGAGCGTTGCCTGGCCGCGCTGGAAGGAGGTGCGCATTGCCTGGCCTTCGCATCGGGTATGGCGGCAACCGACACCGTGATGCGG
>JALOOE010000195.1 GCA_025454565.1 Anaerolineae bacterium | reverse complement strand
CACCGGCTAGAGCGCCCCGCTAGAGAAACAATCGCCGACTTGCGTCGGCGACAGATCAACCACAACTACGTCACTGCTGGCGTCGTCGGTATTGACCGTCTTGTCTCCTCAGCTTTCCGATCTCAACACTCAAAGTGCCGTGCTGGTATTCTCCATACTACCACAGCGCTTTGGTCTTGTCAAGATCGAGGTGGGTACTTTTTTATGATTTCTTAAGGCCGATCCAGAAGCAGAGCTTCTCGTTTTCGGCCATCCGTGGCGCAACAGTCCGGTAGTCTATCACCACACGCTTCGGCTGTCAAATCTGACCCTCTTGCATTTTCAACCGCCGATCTTGCGACCTGCGTTTTGACCGCCCGTCCGTGGCGCAACGAGGGTGAAATTTACCACAGCCCTTTCAGGCTGTCAAATTCGCCCCCCCACGCTGTTTCACGGCGCTCGGTCAGGGGTCTCGATTTGTAAAGGCGCTCTTGCGAGCGCCGCTCGCCGGGGCGCATGATCGCCCGTCCGTGGCGCAACGAGGGTGGAATTTACCACAGCCCTTTCAGGCTGTCAAATTCGCCCCCCACGCTGTTTCACGACGCTCGATCAGGGGTCTCGATTTGTAAAGGCGCTCTTGCGAGCGCCGCTCGCCGGGGCGTATGATCGCCCGTCCGTGGCGCAACGAGGGTGGAATTTACCACAGGGCATCAGACGTGTCAAATCCGGACACCTCCGCTGCGCGAGTGTTGAAGCGGCGCCTACAACTCCTTCCACACCTTCCCGAGACTTTCGCCATACACGCTCAGCTCCCACTCGCTGAAGTAACCGAAGGGCGTCACCCACACCGCATAGCCGGTGACGCGCAGTCGCTCCGCCAGCTCGGCGATGAATGCTTCGGCGAACTCCGGCTCGGCGTTCTCCCCTCCCAGATGCGTGAAGGAGTGCAGCACAACACGCTTCAGATCACGCTTGTTCGCCAGCCACTTGACGTTCTTGAGCGCTTTACGAAACACATCCTCCCGATTGATGGCGTCCTTCGCCTCCGCGTGCATGAAGACGACGACCGTATCGGCGACCTCGTCCTCCGCCTGGACGTCGGCGACCTCCGCCAGCGTCTTGGAGAACGACTTCCACCAGAACCGCTTGGCCTGGAACATCAATAGGCGCATGGCACCCTCGCGTCCCTCAACTCGCGCCCGCGATCAGGTGAAATGCTGTCTGGCGGCCATCCAGCAGACGGCAACCGGCCAGCGTGTAGACTACGTCCTCTTCCATCGACAGGCGCACCTCCTGGCCGCCCCACTCAGCCACCGGCCCTGACACGCAGAGCTCCATGGTGAACGCGTTACCATATTCGAGCGCGACGTCGCCTCGCCCCGGATTGGACTCCTGCTCCCACGGCAGGCCGATGAGCGGCCCCGGCTGGTGCAGGAAGAGTCCAAGCGAATGAGAATAGACGCGCGGGCCGGGTATCGCTTCTCGCCGGGCGCGCTCCAGGATGTGACGCAGTAATTGATTGCCGGTCCGCCCGCGCTGAAACTCGATCATGAAGATGTCCTGCAGTCGATTACCCTCGGCTAACAGAGCTCTGAGGCCCGCGGGCGCATCCGTCTCGCCTTCCTTCAGCACATAGGCCCACTCCTGGTGATCCGAGTTGAGGCGCAAATAGCGGATGCCAACGTCGCAGTGGATCAGGTCGCCGGGACGAATGGCCCGATCGGCCGGGCCAAACTCCGCCTTCAGCGCATTGCTGCGAACCACATCGAAGAACGGCTTGAACGCGATGTCGACGCCCAGATCGGCGCTGCGTTGCCAGTAGAACCATTCCAGATCGGTCGTGGTCGTCACGCCGGTGGTGATGGCCGCGCGGCTGTAGCATTCGGCGATGATGCCGCGACCCAGCCGCACCACCTCCTCGAAGGTGGCGATCTCTTCGTCGGTCAACGTCGCCAGCCAACGCGTAACCAGCGGCTCGGCCGATTGCAGGCGCTCAACATAGCGCGTCGGCAGGTTATCGACGAGCTGCTTGTACAGGTTGTGCGTGAGTCCACCGGCCGCCCACTGGATGGCGCCCGTGTTGATACCGATGCGTTTGGGATCGCGCTCCTCGACGATTTTGCGCAGCAGCGGCCACTGCTCGCGCTCGAGCTGGCCGCGATACGGCCGATCGTAGAGGTTGTGCGTGTTCGTGCCCGAGATGTTGATGCGCTCCACGCCCGCCGCGCCGCGGTCATAGAAGACGAGGAGTTGCAGGATCGGACACCAGGTGTCCATCGGGATGAGCGTCGTGAATACGGGGTCGGGATTATCTTCCTGGCACAAGACGATCCACATGTCGAAGCCGGTCTCGCGCATAGCAAGCGGCAGGATGGCGTCGAGCCGACCGCGCAAGTTGCGGTTGATGAGCGCGGCCCGCTCGCGCATGGGACGCGTGCGGAGGTTGAATGGATGATCGGTCATGGCTGCCTTCCTTGGGAGCAGGAGGTGCGGCGGGTCTCGTCGGCCGCCGATCTGTGGCGATGTCAGCGGCGGCCGGTCACGGTCGGCCACCGACTCACCTTCATGGAGAGTGTGCGCCCGTCGCTGACCGCTTCGATCCTGCCGTTGATGTCGGTGCGCAGGATCTCCGCACGAGCATCCATCAGACGCTTGAGCACCTCGCGGGCCGGGTGGTCGAAGCTGTTGTCGGCACCCACCTGGATGACGGCTTCGCTCGGGGTCACCGCCGCCAGGAACGGCGCCGAGGTTGAGCCGTTGCTGCCGTGATGACCGACCTTCAGCACGTTAGCTTGCAGCGGCAGCCCGGCCTTGATCATGTCCGCCTCCGCTTCGCTCTCGGCGTCACCGGTGAGCAGCAAGCTGGTCGGCCCGTAGTCGATCCGGAGCACGATAGAGTTATTGTTCTCGTCTGAGGCGGTGCCGGTCAACGGTTTTGAACTGGGATGCAGCACGGTCAACATCACATCGCCGAGAGGGATGCGCAGGCCGCGCCGCGCAACTGTGCGAGGGATGTTGCCCTCCGTCAGGCGCTCGCGCCAGGCTGCGGCCAGCGGCGTAGTATCCGTCTGCGGTGTGTCGAGCACGCGTGCAACCTGATAACGGTCGAGCACGGCAAGCAGGCCCGTGAGATGGTCGCCATCGGGATGGGTCAGCACGACGAGATCGAGGCTGCGATCCCAAAACGGCATCACTGCATTCATTTCGCCGAGGAGGGCCGTGGGATTCGGGCCGCCGTCGATCAGGATCTGCCGGCCATCGGGCGTCTGTACGAGGATGGCATCACCCTGTCCCACGTCCAGGAAGTAGACATGGAGCCGGCCGTCCGGCAATTGACGCAACGCCAGCCAGGCCATGATCGCCAGGAATGCCAGGACGCCCAGCAATCGCCAACCGGAGAACCATCGTCTCAGCGCTGCGAACACAGCCTACTCTCGCACGGATGAGAAACCGCCATCTTGTAACCAGGGGGCCTGTCGCCGCATCACCTATCACGGACCACGCAGCACGTATCGTCTGTGCTATAATGCAGGCAACACATCGATTTGTCAAGGGGGAAATGCACATGCCCACCGATGGTTCAACCATCATCGTCTACGGCACGACCTGGTGCCCCGACTGCCGACGCTCCAAGCAGTTCCTGGCAGAAAACCGCATCCAATACGCCTGGGTGGACATCGAGCAGGACCCTGTGGCGATGGCCGAGGTCGAGCGGCTCAATGAAGGGCGGCGCGTCGTCCCGACCATCGTCTTCACCGATGGTGTTGTGCTGACTGAGCCGAGCAATGAAGAGCTGGCCGCCAAGCTCGGCCTGATCACCGCCGCGAAGCACAGCTTCTATGATCTGATCATCATCGGCGGCGGACCGGCCGGCCTGACCGCGGCGATCTACTCTGCGCGGGAAGGGCTGCACACCCTGATCCTGGAGAAGGGCACCGCGGGAGGCCAGATCGGCGACACCCAGATGCTCGACAACTTCCCCGGCTTCGACGAAGGCATCCCCGGCATGGAATTAGCGCGGCGGCTGATCGCCCAGGCGCAACGTTTTGGCGTGGAGATACTACAATCGTCCGGCGTGGATCAGATCAACCGCGACGGCCGCTATCTCTGCATCCACACCGCCGACGGCAACGAATACGGCGCTCAAGCCGTGCTGATCGCCACCGGTTCGCGCTATCGCCGCCTCAATGTGCCCGGCGAGAAGGAGCTAGTCGGGTCGGCCATTCACTTCTGCGCGGTGTGCGACGGGCCGTTCTATAAAGACAAAGATGTGCTGGTGGTCGGCGGCGGCAACAGCGGCTTCCAGGAGGGGCTATTCCTCAGCCGCTACGCCAAGAATATCACTATCGTGGAGTTTTTGCCTGAGGTGAAGGCCAGCAAGCTGCTGCAAAACAAAGTCGCCGAACAGCCCGATATGCGCGTGGTCACCAATCATGCCATCCAGGGCTTCCAGGCCAACCGCGGCAAGTTGGCCGGGGTCGAAGTGCTCGATCGCGCGACGAACGAGGTGCAGATCTGGCACCCCGATGGCGTCTTCATCTTCGCCGGCCTCAGTCCCAACAGCGACTTCGTTCCACCGTCGGTCGAGCGCGATCGTTGGGGTTTCATCGTCACCGGTAACAATCTGGAGACCACCATGCCGGGTGTCTTCGCGGCCGGCGATGTGCGCGCCGGCAGCACTAAGCAGGCAGCCGCAGCCGCCGGCGAGGGTGCGACCGCCGCGTTGATGATCCGAGCGTATTTGCACGGGCAATGAACGGACGGAGGACAGGAGACGGAGGACGAAAAAGGATGACACCCGTCCTCCGTCCTCCGTCTCCCGTCCAAGAAAGGACATCAATGAAAATCCTCATCGCAGCAGACATGGAAGGCATCACCGGCGTGGTGCATGCCGATCAGACGGATTCCACACATCCTGAGTATCAGCGGTTTCGCCGCCTGATGACCGCCGACGTGAACGCGGCGATCCGCGGCGCGTTCGATGGCGGTGCCGACGAAGTGATCGTCAGCGACGGGCACGGCGGGGCGCGCAACATCCTGATCGAGGAGCTCGACAGCCGCGCGCGGCTGAACTCCGGCAGCCCATCGCCGTTCTCGATGATGCAAGGGATCGACGACGGCATCCAGGGCGTGATCCTCGCCGGTTACCACGCGCGGATGGGCACGCCGAACGCCATCCTCGATCACACCTGGTCATCGGCGCGCGTCGCCGGCGTCTGGCTGAACGACGATCCCGTGGGCGAGATCGGACTGAACGCCGCACTGGCGGGTCATTTCGGCGCGCCGATCATCATGATCTCGGGCGATCAGACCGCATGCGCCGAGGCAGCCGGCCTGGTCGGAGCGCTGGAGACCGCGGTGGTGAAGCAGGCCACGGGCCGCACCAGCGCCGCATGCTTGCCGCCGGAAGTGACACAGGTCATGATCCACGACACGGCCAAGCGCGCGGTCAAGCGCCTGCGCGAGGGCAAGGCGCCCAAGCCGCTCGGCGTCGTGACGCCCGTCATCGTCGCCGTCGAGTTCATCCGCTCCGAGATGGCCGACGCTGCTGCTCTGTTGCCCGGCGCACGGCGCAGCGGCAAGCGCATCGAGGTCACCAC
>JALOOE010000194.1 GCA_025454565.1 Anaerolineae bacterium | reverse complement strand
TCGCACGCCCGTTCTACGCGAGCGGTTGTGTTGCCGGTGGATCTGCACACATCCGACGGGCACGCTCGCGGGTCAAAACCCTAACCTTAAAGTTAGATCAAGCGCGTTTTCTTTAAGGTGTGTTATGGCAACCGATGAAGAGCCGATCAGACCGCGATGTAGGCGCGCCACAGGCATGCCAACGTGTCTGTCAAGCGTTGCCCCAGCGCCGGGCCGCGTTCGGTAGTGACGTCATCCTCGTTGGGGAAGACGGCGTAGGGCACGGAGATGTCCTGGATAACGACACGTTCCGGGTCGCCGGCGCTGAATGCGGCCCAATCGCTCTCCCGGTAAAGGCGCGCCAGCTTCTCGTCCGACAGGCTGTGCTGCAGGATGCTGTCTGGTCGGTTGGGGTTGGCACGTGCGCGATTTTTCCGCAGCGACTCTTCCCACGAAACGTCGATGTAGAGGATCGCCCCACGCCGCAGCATTTCGGGCGCCACATGCTGGAACGCCTGGCGAAAGCCGCCGTGCTCCCTGCCGCGTGAGAATTCAACAATGACCGTGCCGCCATCCTGATGGTAGTCAGGCCGATCACGCAGAAGCCTGGCGTAATCCAGGCTCAGCCGCTCGACGAGCAGATCCCAGAGGTAGCGATGGGCAAAATACTCGTCCGCGTCGGTGTGCAGGCGGGGATGTCCCATGCGCGCTAGAAGGCGATCCTCCTCGAACCAGGTCCACAGCATCGGAAAGTCATCCAACTCAACGAATGGACCAATATGAAAGCTCGCGCGGCGGGTTTGCGGGTCGGTCCGTTTGAGGTAGTCGATGATCTCGCTTTTGCCGGCCGCCGGACGAGCGATCAGGAAGATGATATCGAAGGTGTCGCGTGACATGGCTGGCCGCTCCGACTTTCCCGCGTGTTGTACGTGATAGCCTCAGTATAGCAGCCGCGTCCTTTCGCGCCAAACCCTGAGCCAACGCGTCGCACCGCCGGTTTTTGTTCTTATGCAAAGTCGTGGTAGAATCGTTTTGTCGTACGAAGTCACGGCTGCGGCGCTCACCGCTTCCCATGGAGGAACGTATCATGGATGCTCATATCCAGGAGTTTCTGAACTATCTGGTCGCGGAAAAAGGTTGTTCAGACAACACGATCGCAGCATATCAGAACGACCTGATCCAGTTTCACGCATTTCTCACGGAGCGCGGTTCGTTGAAGAGCGCGGAAGACTGGTCCGCGATCACGCGCGATGATCTCGTCAACTATATTCTGTTCCTCAGGGAGCGGGAATATGCTTCAGCGACGGTCGCGCGCAAGGTGGCGGCGATGAAATCGTTCTGCCATTTCCTGCTGCGCACCGATGTGATCGACGATAACCCAGCGGAGGAGCTTGACTCTCCGAAGGTCAAGAAGCAACTCCCGAATACGCTGACCCCTGAGGAAGTGGCCTGCCTGATCGCGCTGCCATTGAAGAACGGCCCGACGCCGAAGGCGCTGCGCGATGTGGCGCTGCTGGAGGTGCTCTACGCTACCGGCATGCGCGTCAGCGAGGTGGCCCAGGTCAAGCTCGACGATCTTGACCTGGAGGCCGGCAAATTGCGTTGTGTAGGGAAAGGCAATAAGGAGCGGGTGATGCCGCTCTTGCCCGAAGCAGTCGATGTGGTGCGGGTCTATCTGGACTCTGGCCGACCGGTGCTACTTGGCCACAATGTTCAGGAACGCACCCTCTTCTTGAACCCGCGCGGCGAACGACTCACCCGGCAGGGACTCTGGCTGATCATCAAGGGCTATGCCCGCGAGTTGGGCCTGGAGGATCGGGTGACGCCACACACGTTGCGCCATTCCTTCGCCACCCATATGCTCAATGGCGGCGCCGGGCTGCGGGAAGTGCAACTCCTGCTCGGCCACGCCAACATCTCGACCACGCAAGTTTACACGCACATCTCTCGCGATCACTTGCGCGAGGTCTACGACGGTTCGCATCCGCGAGCGCACTAGAAGCTGGCTCGAAGCGCCGCACGCGACGGTTTTCGAGTTTCCAGCTTCCAGCCCCGAGGTCCTGCCATGTCCGATCACCCACCGTTTACACGCGAACACTATCGGGAGGCCGCCGAGACGATTCGGCGCTGGACGCGGCACCGGCCGCAGATCGGCATCATCCTGGGTTCGGGCTTGAATTCGTTGGCGGATGAGGTGGAGGCGGCGAATCGCCTCGCCTATACCGATATCCCGCACTTTCCGCCGACGGGCGTCGCCGGGCACGTGGGCCAGATGGTGCTTGGCCAACTGGCGGGCCGCGATGTGCTGATCATGCAGGGCCGCGCGCACGCCTACGAAGGCATTTCGCTGCAGCACGCCACGCTGCCGGTGCGTGTGATGCACGAACTGGGGATTCGCACATTGATCGTCACCAACGCGGCCGGTGGGTTGAACCCCGGCTGGCACGCCGGCGACCTGATGTTGATCACCGACCACATCGGCTTGAGCGCCATGGTCGGCCACAATCCGCTGTGGGGGCCGAACGACGACTCGCTGGGCCCGCGCTTTCCGGCGCTGTCCAAGGCCTACGATCCGGCCCTGCGCCGTTTGGCGGTCAAGGTGGCGGCGGAGCTGGGCATCGAGCTGCGCCAGGGCGTCTACTGCGGTCTGGCAGGCCCGGCGTTCGAGACGCCCGCAGAGGTGCGCTTCCTGCGCCTCAGCGGCGCGGATGCGTGCGGCATGTCCACCGTGCCCGAGGTGATGGTCGCCTGCCACATGGGGATGCGCGTCCTCGGCTTCAGCGGGATCAGCAACGTGGCGATCGACAACCTCGATGCGGACGAAGCGGCCAACCACGAAGAGGTGCTGGCGGCCGGGCAGACCCTCGTGCCGCGGCTGATCGCGCTGCTGCGCGGCGTCTTGGCAGCGATTCCGGTGGCATGAAGCCGCGGGAACGATTGGCCAGCGGCTAACGTCCAACGGTCGCGCCCGATTAGGCGCGCTTCACTTCCTTGCAGGCGGCTGACAGATAACATGGCTGTCGTCATCACCCTGATAAAAGAATACGCCCCCTGGATCTATGGCGCCTGCGCGCTGGTGGCGCTGTGGTATTTGCGCGTGGCGTTTTCGGCCCGCCATGAACGACGCTATGCCGTCTTCTCGTTGGAGCGCGAGGCGGCCCTGAATCGCACTTACGGCGCGTGGACGGTCGCAATCGCGCTCCTTGTGGTGATGGGCCTCGTCTATCTGACCAGCACGGTCGTTCTGGAGGCGGTCAGGCCACTGACCAGCGAGCTCATGACGCCTACGCCGATCGTGGTGACGCCTTCGCGTCCCACACCGACCTTGCCGGTGCCTGAAGCCACGCCGACCGACGTGCCGACCGCACGGCCGCGGCCGACCTTGCGCCCGCAGCCGACCGCCGCGGTGACGGTAACGGCGGCGCCGCCGGCCGTGCAGGGGCCGCGCTGCGCCGATGCGCGAGCGGTTATCGCATCGCCGGGTATCAATGCGGCGGTTTCGGGCATGGTGCCCATCATCGGTACGGCAGCTCATCCGCAGTTCCAATATTACAAGCTCGAATACGGCGCTGGCCCGACCCCTTCGGTTTGGTCCTATTTCGATGGCGGCGATCGAGCCGTGCAGGGCGGCCGGCTGGGCACGCTGAACGCCAGCGCCCTGGCTCCTGGTACATATGCCATCCGCGTGGTCGTGGTCGATAAGACGGGCAATTTCGTCGAGCCCTGCCAGACCGTGGTCGTCATCCGCTGAGGGGTTCTCCTATGCGTGTCTCCCTCGACGTGTCGTTCGGTGAGCGCCTGACAGGGCTGTATCGGAAGCACCTCCGGCCCGCAATGAAACGCGCCCGGCGCTGGTACTGGCGAGAGGCGGAGCTCCTCGCGTCTCGTCGCCAGGCCGCGGCTGGCATGAACGAGCAGGGCGCGTTGGCTGCGCTGCGCTCAACAACGCCCCGCCAGCGCTGGGAAGGAGCAAACGCCCTCGGCCGGTATCCACAGCGCAGCACCGAAGCCATCGCCGTGCTGATCGAAGCGCTGGCCGATCAGGAGCCGTTTGTCCGCTGGCAGGCATCTGAGGCGCTGGCCGCTCAAGATGCGACTTGCGTGTTTCACGCGCTGACCGATGCGCTGACCGAGGGGCAGCCGTCGCAGCGCGCCGGGGCCGCCGCGGCGTTGGGGCGGATCGGCGGTGAGGCAGCCACGACCGCGTTGGGCAAACAGGTCGAAGACCCGGATGCCCGCGTACGCCATGCACTCGCTCAGGCGCTCGGACAGATCGGCGATCCCACCACTGTGGTCGAGCTCGTACCGATGCTCGACGATGCTGATGCGGATGTGCGGCGCGCGGCCGCGCAGGCCCTGGGGCGAATCGGCAGCCCCGGTACCGCTGTGCCGCTGGCCGAGGCGCTGGCGCGGCCCGATCAGCCGCTGCTCGTGCGCCGCTCCCTGGCGGCCGCGCTCACTAGCGCCGCGCATCCCGATGCCCAGCCGGTGTTGTTGACCGCGCTGGCCGACCCTGATCCGCAAGTGCGAGGCTATGCCGCACGCGCGCTCGGTCATATCGGCAACGAGGTCGCCTACGAGCGGTTAGCTGAGTTGCTGGCGGATCGCAGCCCGCTGCTGAAGGGCACAGTGGGCGACGAGGCGCGTGCTGCGCGCGAGATGATGGAGCGCCGAGGCCGTCGCGCCGCGCCGATTCAGATTGCGCCGGAGGAGGCCAAGCCGTGACGCCGCTGACTTACCAGGTCGGCGCGCTGCGTGTGCATCTGTTGAGCGACGGCGTCTTTTGGAGCGACGGCGGCGCCACGTTCGGCGTCGTGCCGCGCGTGCTCTGGGAGAAGATCATCCGGCCGGATGCGTTGGGACGCATCGCCATGGAGCTGCGCTCGCTGCTGATCGAGTCGGACGACGGACTGGTTTTGGTCGACACGGGCCACGGCCATAAGCTCTCAACCAAGCGCCGCGCGCAGTTGGGGCTGACCAGTCAGCGCCGGCTGCTGGACGAGTTGGCTAATCTGGGCTACCGTGCTGACGATGTGCGGATGGTCATTAATACCCATCTCCACGCCGATCATTGCGGTGGGAACACCATCGTCGAGGCGGAGGGTGGGCTGGCGCCCGCTTTTCCCAATGCGACGTATGTGGTGCAACGCCTGGAGCTGGCCGACGCCACTTATCCGAATGAGCGCACCCGCAACGCCTATTTCCACGAGAACTTCCTGCCGCTGACCGATCTGTGTGATGCGAACGGCGCCGGGATGCTGCGCATCTTGAGCGGCGATGCGCGGATCAATCCTCGGTTGCGCGTACAGGTGACGCCGGGGCACACGCGTGCACACCAGGTTGTCATCATCGAGAGCCAGGGCCAATCGGCGGCCTTCTTGGGCGACGCCGCGGGCTATGCACACAATTTGGAGCGGCTGGCGTGGGTGCCGGCCTTCGATGTGGAGCCGTTGGTCAGCATGGAAACCAAGCGTGGCCTGCGTGATTGGGCTTTCCACAAGGATGTCTTGCTCTTTTTTCAACATGATATCTCGGTGGCGGCGGGTCGCTTGCGCCGCGACGCGGCAGACGGCCAAAGTGGCGATGCGATGTGGCATGTTGAACC
>JALOOE010000193.1 GCA_025454565.1 Anaerolineae bacterium | reverse complement strand
GACAAGCCTGCGCCGGTGCCCTTGGAACCGCAACCACCGCCTTCGGCGCCGCGTTGCCCACCCCGGCGATGGCATCGCCGGCGTGGACAACGCGGTCGGCTTCAGCGTCATCGTAGACGACTGAGATACGATCAACCCCGTCACTTGTGCGCGCTCCGATCGTCCATGATCGCGATGAAACGCCGTCCACGATCAGCCTGAAACAGGCGTCCACGATCGCTGAAATACGCAGTATCTGAACAGTATTGGCGCTAAGTGCTCTGCCTCGATTGTGGGTCAACGGCGCCATGCTCGCCGTGGCGCCAGCCGCACCCGACATCGGGTTCACCTCCTCGCCTCCAGGATCAACCGGTCGTATGTGAGATTCCACAGACTGGCGCATTGCGTCTTATGCGGCGGGGGAGCCACTCGCCACTTGTGCCCGAGTACGGCGAATCGACTCTGCGCGCCGATGATGACGGCGGCGCGCGGCATTGCGGCGGCCTGAATAGCGGTCATGGCTGCCGTCGGCGCAGTCGAAGGCCGGTCCGGCTAGACAGCGCATCCAGCATGCCGCGCAGTGGCCCGGGATCCCTGAGACTCCCATGCCAAGGTTTGAAGCGGAGCGCCTTCTTCTCCAGGAGGTGCCACGAGGTCAGCGCCAGCCCGACGGTGATGCCGGTGGTCACCGCGGCGGTCGACCAAAGACCAAGCTGAAGCGGCGCTGCCACGAAGTGCAGAACCGGCGCGTGCCACAGGAACAGCCCGTACGACAGATCACCGAACCGGGCCGCCGATCTCAGGATCGCCCATGAGCGTTGCCCGATCCAGATCGTGGCGGCAGGGATGATCAACAAGTAAGCGAGTTCGTCCAGCCCGATCGACCAAGCTAGGCTGCCCAGGGCAAACAGCCAAGGCCCACGCCGAAGGTGCTGCGGATGTGCCTGCAGCAGGACGCCAGTCACGAAGAACACACCGAAGTCGAACCAAGGCACCCCGAAGTACGCGGCGATCCACCACGTCAGAGCCGCCAATGCCAGCAGCGAGAGCCAGGTGCCGGCCCCGGCAAGCGCCAGTGCCAGATACAGGCTCATCTCGACGGACATCATCCAGATCGACCCGTTGATCCCGACGGGGTGGTACTCGAACCAGAGGCTGCGCAGAAAGACCGCAGCCACGTCGGGCTGGGTCGTCGCCGCTAGTCCCCCGCAGATCAGTACCATGACCGCATAGGCCGGCCAGATCCTCAAGAACCGCCTTGCCAGGAATCGCCAGAAATCGGGGTCTGCCCGCCAGCTGCTTGCCACAAGATATCCGCTGATGGAGAACAGCATCAGCAGGCCCGGCTGGCTCAACAGCGGTCCCCAGGGGTCGAAGATCAGGAGCACATGACCCAGCATGACCATGCAGGCTGCCAAAAGGCGGATGCCGTTGAAGTTGTCAGATGGGCGCGCCACCGCTGAGCCTCATCAAGTGCACCGAAACGTCTTGGCTCGCGCCAATCCCGCCGGCAAGCGGCTATCTGCGCAAGACCTCAGGGTCGCCTCCATCCGTCAGGACCGGGGCACCAAGCCCACAGGCGGTCTCTTATCGGCCGACGGCCCACCCTGTCACCGCTTGATGACCAATCCCTGGCCCGTCGGCAAGGGCATTACGCGGTATCCACGCTGGTCGAACCATGGATCCTCGGCGAGCTTCTGGGGACGGTAGATGCCGGCCCACTCGTAGTCGTCGAGGATCACCATGCCACCGGGAACAACCCGATCGAAAAGGTGCGTCAGTACATCGATCTCGGCTGGGGCCTGATTCAGGTCGATGTGAAGATAGGCGATCCGGTCGGGACAGCCGTCGGCGAAGACCTGGGGGATCAACCCTTTCAGTAGGCGCACCTGTGGATACTCGGCGAACTTGTCCTGGATGCGCGGGTAAAGTTCGGGCCCTAGCCCCGGCATTGGGTGGTTCAGCATCTCCGGCGAGTGCTCAAAGGCGTCGTAGCCCCAGAACACCTTAGGGAACGCGCGGCCGCCCAAGTAATCGATGACGGTCTTCATGCCGACGCCTGTGTAGGCGCCACACTCGACGAAGTCACCATCCAGCTGGACGCAATGGAACGCCGACGTCGCGAGGATGTAGCGCCGCCAGATGATGGCCTCATCCGATGGGCTCTCGATGTTCGCCCGCCACGCCTGGACGAAGGCCTCGTCGTCCAGCATCGATAGGTTGCGACCCCAGGTAAGGAAGTTGTCGCCGAAGTGGTGACCAGGCGCCACCTGCTCTGTGATGCGCTTCGCCGCTTCGGTCACCGATGCCGGATCGGCCGCCCCCCAGAAGACCGACGAGAAGAAGTTGGGGACGCGGTCCGCCGCTGGCGGCGACCGCGGTGGCAGCGCTACACCGGACCGAGCGGACGCGTCCTTCCGGCTGTTCCACATGTTCCTCAGCACTCTGGACAACATCTGGTCCCCTCACCCATCGATGAATCTGGCGCATCCGTCGACATCGCCGAGCGGACGGCATGCGAAGCCCTCGCGTACATCGTGGCGAGTGCCTCCTGCAGGCTGTCGGCGAACCGATCCGCGTCGAAAAGGGGCGACCCGACAACCTGCTCGCGCATACTGAGGCGCAGTCGATCGAGAGTCTGTGGGTCGGCACAGTGCCTTACCGCACGATCGACGAAGTCGCACTCGTCCGCGGCCACCCAATCCAACAAGCCGGCCGCCGTAAGGATCGACGCCCCTTGCCGCGCCAGCAGACTTCGTCCGGCGATGGTGAGCGTAGGCACGCCCATCCACAGCGCTTCGCAGGTGGTCGTGCCGCCGGTGTGGGGAAAGGTGTCGAGGATGACGTCGATCTCAGCATACGCGGCCAGGTAGGCGGCGCGCGACGCCGGTCCGACAAGATCGACTCGATCGAGGTCGATGCGCGAGTCGGCCAGCCGGCGCCGCATCGCCGCCAGCGACACCTCGTCGCCGAACTGCAGCGCCTGCAGACGAAGCCGTGACCTCGGCACGGCCGCCAGCACGAGTCCCCAAAGGTCCAGGACAGGGCGATTCAGCTTGACCATGCTCTGGAAGGAGCCAAAGGTCACATGCCCTCGGGCAAGCGCAGGCAGGGGCGCCACGTCGGGCGCGTTCTCAGGTGGACTGAAGCACAGGCGCGTCTGCGGCAGCCACCAGACCGCCTCCGTGAAGCCCGCGCGGTGCGCCTCGGGCACCGACACCGGATCGGCCAGCAGGTAGTCCATCGCCGGCACGCCGGTGCTCGCCCAGTAGCCCAGCCAACTCACCTGCACCGGGGCCGCCCGGCGGGCGAAGACCGGCAAGCGATGGCGTGGCGTATGCCCCGACAGGTCGACCAGGACGTCGACACCCGTGTCGCGCACGAGGCGCAGGAGCTGTGCATCATCCAAGCCGGCCACGTCGTGCCAGGTGTCGAAGTGCCGCTTCAGCCGCTCGGTGACGTCGTCGCCGCCACGCTGGTTGGCAAAGGCCACCAGTGTCATGCGATCGTGGTCCCAATGCGCGAGCACCTGCTCCAGGAAATAGCCCACGGGGTGCCGGCGCAGGTCCCCTGACACGAAGCCGACGCGAAGCGCCGCGCTCGCGGCACGCTCCCCGCGCCGTCTCTCCGCTGCGGCCGCCAAGTTGGACGCGGCAAGCAATGCCGGTTCTAGTTCGGCATTCGCCATGCCGAACGATGCCACGGCTGTTCCGAAGACACGCGCCTCGTCGAGGTAGCGTTCCAGCGAACAGTCCGGGTCCCGTGACAGCGCCATAAGCAAGTTGCTGCGGGCGCTGATCGATGCAGGGTCAAGTGCCAAGGCCGATCCGGCGGCGCGCACGGCTCCTTCGAAGTCGCACGCGTGGATCAGCGCGGGCACCATGTTGGAATAGGCCGCCGCCATACTCGGCTGGAGAGCCAGGGCAGCCCGATAGCACTCGAGCGCGCGCTCGAACCGCTGGCTCTCCGCATAGACATTGCCCAGGAAGAAATGGAGCTCGGCCTGACCCGGCACGACAGTAGTGCCGCGCCTCAGGGCTGCCTCGGCATCGGCCACGCGCCCTGCGTCGAACAACGCCCTCCCGAGGTCACGATGCGCATGGGCCAGCAGCGGCTGCATCGCCACGGCACGAGTCAACGGCGCCACCGCAGCCTCTGCGTCGCCCTGCTCCAACAAGGTTGCACCGTACAGATACTGCGCCTCGCCGTTGTCCGGCGCCAGCGCGACGGATGCCGCGAACTCGGCCTCGGCGTCGACCAGCCGACCGGACTCTCGCAACACGAAGCCGAGGTTGATGCGGGCATTCACCAGGTTCGGCGCCAACGCCACGGCCGCCCGATAACTGCGTTCGGCAGCAACGAAATCCCCACGATCGAGATGCGCATTGCCGTCGGAGAGCGCCCGGGCCGCACCCGCCGCGGCCGACGTCAACCGCGCCGGCTCCATGCCCTGCTTCGTGACGGAGTCGCGGTCGGATGGAGCCTCTACCCCGGCCGCCAGGGGCGCCGATCCTGACCATCGGCGCAGCCAGGACCCCACTTGAGCCATGACGTCAATACGAAGCCACCGGCTTCAGAACTGCACAATCAACCACTCGGTGATCTCGTCAACGTACTGCGTGTCGTACCCGCCGTCGCGCAGCGTCCACTTGAAGGCGTTGCCGAGCTTGGCCTTCTGGTACATGTTGAGCTGATGCTGCTGACGGAACTGCTGGACCTGCAGCTGCATCTTCTTCAGTGTGTCCTGCGTCTTGGCGGCGAACTTCTTCTGGCTGAACGGCGCCTCGTACGGCACCCGGTGCATGTAGAAGTTGGCCAGTTGCGTACCGAAGGCCTGCGCCTCCTTGGCGTTGAACCAGTTGAGCATCGTCGATGTTCGGGTGGGTTGCGGTGGACATGTGCCTCTGCCCAGAAGCGCGCCGGACGCACATCGGTGCCGGTCTAGACATCTGGGTCCGAGCGCCGGACTTGATGCGTGCGACGAGCTGGATTACTCGGCCGGCCCGAGTATCTACGATCGGAAACCGAGGCGAAGCCTCCGCTTGGCACAAAGTGACCTGCCACGCAATAGGTTAGCCGATGTGCACAGCAACTAGCGTACGAAAGAGCGTACGAAGATTTTCCCTTTTCTCCAGCCCGACGCGCCGATGCCCGTCCTCACCGCTTCAGCCGCCCGCGCCAACCTGTACCGGCTGATCGACCAAGCTGCCGAGTCCCACGAACCGATTCTGATAGCCGGCAAGAGGTCCTCGGCGGTGCTGATCTCGGCCGAGGACAGGAAGGCAATCCAGGAAACGATGCATTTGCTGTCCATTCCGGGCATGCGCGAGTCCATTCGCCAAGGCATGGCCGAACCCCTGGCCGACAGCGCGAGACGGCTCGAGTCGCAGGTGGCTCGGAGCTCGCGTTCGCCAAGCAGGCGCTGAAGGGAGCCCGCCGCCGTTCGAGAAGCTGGTGGGCGATCTGGCCGGCGCTTACTCACGCCGGATCAACATCCACAACCGGCTGGTTTACGAGGTCTTCACCGAGGAGCGCGTGGTGCGCGTGCTTCGGATGTGGACGCATGACGAATGAGCGGGCGCAAGAGTGCGCCCCCGAGGTCCCCAAAGCCCGCAGCTGCGGCAGGCGACGCTTCCGAATTGCGCGAGATCGCGGGAGATCGCGCGAAGAGCCATGGCACGCCCGCGGTAGCGCGGCGTGGCCCAAGCGAAGCTCAGCGTCGGATCTCGAACCACCAGCCCGCCGCCGGCGAATCGAGGCGCAGTCTTTTCCAATTCAGGTTTGAGCCTGGAGCAGCCTGAGATCGACGAGGCGAAGCGAGTCGATCCGTTGTAGAGGACCACGAGTGTATTGGCCGGCTCTTTGCGCGT
>JALOOE010000739.1 GCA_025454565.1 Anaerolineae bacterium | reverse complement strand
GCTTGCCGTCGGGCTCATGCTGGCGCTGGCGCGCCACATCCCCGAAGCGGTAGCCGCGACACGCCAAGGCGCGTGGCCTCGGCTGCCCGGCATATCGCTGCGGGGCAAGACCATCGGCCTGGTCGGCTTCGGCGCGATCGGCCGCGAGGTCGCCAGGCGGCTTGGTGGGTTTGACTGCCGGCTGCTGGCCTATGATCCATACGCCACCGCAGAGACGGCTCGCAGCCTGGGCGTCGGGTTGACTGAGCTGCCACAACTACTTGCCGAGGCGGAGGTCGTGTCGCTGCACCTGCCGGTTACGCCGGAGACACGCAGAATCGTCGACGACGCCTTCCTGGCGCAGATGAAGCCCGGCGCATTGCTTGTCAACACTGCGCGCGGTGAGTTGGTCGACGAGGCTGCCCTGGCGCGTAGCCTGGAGAGCGGCCGGCTCGCCGGGGCGGCCTTGGATGTGCTTGCGCAAGAGCCGCCGGCCCCAGACCACCCTTTGTTGGGCCTGAACCGTTGCTGGGCCTGAAGCAGGTGCTCGTCACGCCGCACGCCGGCGCCCACGCCGACGATGCGATGAATGCCATGGGCCGCATGGCGATGGCGGAGTGTCTGAGCGTTTTGGAGGGCAAGACGCCGGCGTTTCGAGTGGTGTAGACGCAGCAAAGAAACAGGAGAACCCATGAACAAATCGGATGTTCTGCAACGCGTAAAAAAGCTGGGGCTCTTGGCGGTCATTCGTGGCCCGTCAGAGGCCCTCACGCTAAAAATGGTGGATGCCTTGGTCGCCGGCGGAGTCACGGGGATCGAAATCACCTACTCCACGCCCAACGCGCCAGGGGTGGTGAAAGCGCTGGCCGAGGCGTACGGCGCGACGATCCTCCTGGGCATGGGCACCCTCGTGGAGCCGCGCCAGGCCGAAGAAGCCAAGCAGGCCGGCGCCCAGTTCTTGGTGAGTCCGATCTGTGAGCCCGGCCTGGTGGCGGCGATGGCGGCCAGCGGGCTGGCCGTGATGGCCGGCGCCCTGACTCCAACCGAGGTGGTGCAGGCGCATCGGCTCGGCGCCGATGTCGTCAAAGTCTTTCCCGGCTCGGTCGGCGGGCCGGACTACATCAAAGCGCTGCGCGGGCCGTTTCCGCACATCCCGCTGATGCCGACCGGCGGCGTAAGCATCGAGAACGTTGCAGCCTGGTTTGCCGCCGGCGTGATCGCGGTCGGCGCAGGCAGCGAGCTTTGCCCCCGTAGCCTGGCCGAGGCCGGCGAGTTCGGCAAGATCGCCGAAAACGCGCGTGTTTTTAACGAAGCCGTGCAAAAGGCACGCAACACCCAGTAACAAGGACTGTATCCCATGCCAGCTACCCAACCCTATCCTATCGTGACCAAAACCGTGCCAACGTTCTATTTCATCGGCGTGACGACCACGAAGTCGTCGATTATGAAGGTCTTTCCGCTTTGGATGCAGGAGCTGGGCCGGCCGGAGATCGTGATCGAGGGTGTGGACTGCAAAATCCACGACGATCCGGAGGTGTATCGCCGGGCCGTCGCCCAGATCAAATACGACCCGAACTCGCTGGGCGCTTTGGTGACGACCCACAAGATGGATCTGTACGAGGCGGCGAAAGACATGTTCGAGTATCTCGACCCCTACGCGCAGACGCTGGGCGAGATGTCGTCGATCTCCAAGCTCGATGGCCGGCTCGAGGGCCATGCCAAAGATCCGATCACGGCTGGCCTCAGCCTGGATGCGATCACAGGTGACGAGTATTTCGGCCGCACCGGCGCCGAGGTGTTGCTCTACGGCGCCGGCGGCTCGTCGGTGGCCACGCTGCTGCACCTGATGGACAAGAAGAGCCCCGGCGACCGGCCCAAGCGCGTCACGGTCGTCAACCGCAGCCAGCCGCGGCTGGACGGCATGAAGCAGTTGCTGGCCAGTCGCCCCATTGAAGTCGTGCTGATCCAAAACCAGGACCCCAAGGTCAACGACCAGATCATGGCAAGCATGCCTCCCTACAGCGTCGTCGCCAACGCGACCGGCATGGGCAAAGACACGCCCGGCTCGCCGATCACCGACCAGGGGCAGTTTCCGATGCACGGGATCGCCTGGGAGTTCAACTACCGCGGCGAGCTGGATTTCCTGCACCAGGCGCGCGCGCAGGAACAGGCGCGCCAGTTGACCGTGGAAGACGGCTGGGTTTACTTCGTGCACGGCTGGACGCAGGTCGTGGCGCAGGTGTTGCACGTCGATCTGACGCCGGCGCTGTTCAATCGCCTGGAAGCTGCGGCCGCCACGGTCCGGGCCAAGTGAGTTACTCTCTGGCAGGAGCGAAGAACCTATGAAAGCCACGCTCGTTCCGCTTTACTTTCAATCGGATCAGGACAAGGACTTCGTCAACCAGCTTGCCGCTCTGAGGCAGCTCTTGGCCGACGACGCCGAGATTCTGGCGCCGGTAGCCCTGGGTGCGCCGCTCCCGCCGGCTGACGCCGTCGTGTTTCCGCAGATCCTCGGCGACGCGTACCGCCGCCTGGCCGACTTCAAGGCCATCCGCGTGCCGATCCTGGTGATCACGTCCGAGTTCGGCACCGTCTCGATGTGGGACTGGGAGATCAACCGGTATCTGCGGACCGAGGGGGTGGAGGTCTTTGCGCCTCACAACCTGGCGCAGACCCGGTTGATCTGCCGGACGCTGGGGCTGAAGCGCGAGCTGGCCGGCGCCAAGTTCCTGGTCTTTCAGGACAACCCTGGCGAAGGGTTCCAGCCGAGTATCTTCAAGCGCTTCTACTGGTGGGAAAGCGAATGCACGCAGCGGATGTTCGACACGTTCGGCATAACCGTCGAGAAGCACAGCTTCAA
>JALOOE010000192.1 GCA_025454565.1 Anaerolineae bacterium | reverse complement strand
CTGCGCCGTGCATGCGGATATAGGTGTAGGCGCGCACCAGGATGCCGAAATTGCCGTAGAACGACTTCACCCGGCCGATCGACTTCGGCGGCATGGTCCAGTGCAGCAAACCATCCGATTCACTGCGCGCCACGATCGGGCCGGGCAGGTAATCGGCGAGCTTCTCGCACACCCCGACTGCGCCCGATCCCGGCCCGCCGCCGCCGTGCGGCGTCGAGAAGGTCTTGTGCAGGTTATAGTGCATCACGTCGAAGCCGAGGTCACCCGGCCTGGCAATGCCCAGGATCGCGTTGAAGTTAGCGCCGTCGCCATAGACCAAACCGCCCGCCTCGTGCACCAGCCGGAGCACCTCCAGCACGTTCACGTCGAACAGGCCGAGCGTGTTCGGGTTGGTCAGCATCAGGCCGATGAGCTTCGGGCCGTGCTGGCCGATCAGCGCGCGCAGCGCGGCGAGATCGACGTTCCCGGTCGGATCCGACGGCACTTCCACTACCTTGAATCCCGACATGCTGGTGGTGGCCGGGTTCGTGCCGTGCGCCGAATCGGGCACAAGGATCGTGTCGCGCTCGCACTCGCCCCGGTCATAGAGATACTTCCGCATGATCAGCACGCCGGTCAGCTCGCCATGCGCGCCGGCGGCCGGCTGGAGCGTCACCGCGGCAAAGCCGGCGATCTCGGCCAGCATTGCCTGAAGCTCGAACATCAGCGTCATCGCGCCCTGCACGCTCAGCTCCGGCTGGAGCGGATGCAGCGCAGCGAAGCCGGGGATGCGCGCCGCCACCTCGTTCACCTTCGGGTTATATTTCATGGTACACGAGCCGAGCGGATAAAAGCCGGTGTCGATGCCGTAGTTCAGTTGCGACAGGCGCACGTAGTGACGCATCAGGTCGATCTCGGCCACCTCGGGCAGCGGCAGGTCGGTGCGCTCGCAGCCTGCCGGCAACGCCGCCCTCGGCACATCGCAATCGGGGAGGCTGACGGCGCGGCGGCCCGCCTGGCAGATATCGTAGATCAATGGCTGCGCGGCGGCCCGCCTGGCAGATATCGTAGATCAATGGCTCAGACACTGGCCACCTCCTCATCGCCATCATAGCGATCCGGGTTCATGCCGGCGATTTCACCGAGCGCCTCAGCCAACAACTCGATCTGCATCCGGCTGTTCATCTCAGTAACGCAGACCAGCATGTGATCTTTGAGGCCGGGATAGTCGCCACCCAGGTCATACCCGCCGATCATGCCGTAGCGGTCGAGCAGGTTCTCGTTGATGAACGCGACCGGCCGGGGACAGCGCACGACAAACTCCTTGAAGAATGGCCCCCGGCTGACCACGTCGTAGCCCGACAGCTTGCCGATCAGATCGGCGGCATAGTGCGCCTTGTGGTAGCTCAGCTCGGCCACGGTGCGCAGGCCGTACTTACCCATCGCGGCCATGTAGATCGCCGCGGCCAGGGCGTTGAGCGCCTGGTTGGTGCAGATGTTGCTGGACGCCTTCTCGCGGCGGATGTGCTGCTCGCGCGTGCTGAGGGTCAGCACATAGCCGCGTTTGCCGTCGGCGTCCACCGTCTGGCCGACGATGCGCCCCGCCGAACGGCGCACGTCCGCCGACTTCATGGCGAAGAAGCCCAGGTACGGCCCGCCGAAGCTGATGCCGTTACCCATCGGCTGCCCCTCGCCTGTGACGACATCGGCCCCATACTGGCCCGGCGGCACGAACAACCCCAGGCTGATCGGATCGACCGAGACGACCAACTGCGCGCCGGCCGCGTGGGTTTTGTCGGCCAGCGCCTGCATCTCGGCCGGGGTGTAGAGTCGTCCCAGAAAATCAGGGTTCTGGACGATGACGCAGGCGGTTTGCTTGTCGAGCAGCGCGGCCAGAGCATCCAACAATGCGCTGGGGCCGGTCTCAGACCGTGCCCCCGTTGGCTCGGTCAGGAGATCGGCCAGAGCGTCATCGCCGGCAAGATCCAGCGACATACCCTGCGTGTAGGTCCGCACCACCTCGCGATACTGCGGGTTCAGCGTTGGGCTGAGGATGACCTTATTGCGTTTGCCCCGACCCACCTGCAACGCCATGATCACCGCCTCGGCCACTGCGGTCGCGCCGTCGTAGTGTGAAACGTTGCTCACCTCCATGCCGGTCAGCGCGCAGATCATCGACTGATACTCGTAGTGCGCCTGGAGCGTGCCCTGGCTGATCTCCGGCTGGTAGGGCGTGTAGGCAGTGAAAAACTCAGACCGGTGCAGGATGAAATCGACGACACTCGGCACGAAGTGACAGTAGGCGCCGGCGCCCAGGAAGCACGCCAGGTTCTGCAGGTCGTCGTTCTCATTCGCCAGCGCGTTGAGTTCGTCCAGCACTTCCATCTCGGAGAGCGCCGGCGGCAGGTCCAGCGCCGGAAAGCGATGCGGCTCCGGCACATCGCGGAACAACTCCGCCGTCGATTTGGCGCCGACAACCTCCAGCATCAGCGCCCGATCGGCGTCGGTATTGGGGATGTAGTTCATTGAACCTCCAGAAGGAGAAGGCAGAAGGCAGAGTGCAGAACGAGACACGCCGTGTCAGCGTCATCATTCCGCATTCACCATTCTGCATTCTGCGTTTTCTCAGTGCGCGCCCTTTTCTTCTTCCTCGGTGACATACGCTTCGTACGCGGCTGCGGCCATCAGGTCGTTCAGCTCGCCGTGATCGCTCGGCTTGACCTTGATCAGCCACGCCTTGCCGTAGGGATCCTCGTTCACCCATTCGGGATGGTCTTCGAGGTCGGTGTTGATCTCGATCACTTCGCCGCTGATCGGGCTGTAGGCATCTTCGGCGGCCTTGACCGACTCGACGGTGCCCAGGCTCTCGCCCTTCGTCACCGTATCGCCCACCTCCGGCAGATCGACGTAGACAACATCGGATAGCAGGTGTTGGGCGTAGTCGGACACGCCGACCACGGCGATCTTGCCCTCCATGCGGGCCCACTCGTGCGACTTGGCGTACTTGGCGTTGGCGTCATAACGGTAGCTCATAGTGTTCCTCCTGGGTTTGGTTGAAGGTTCAAGGTTCAAGGTTCAAGGTGGACGGCCGCGCCTGCCTTCAATCTGGAACCTTCAACTTTCAACCGCAACAAAAAAGACGGGTGGCGCGGGCAATGACCCGGTTCCCGTCTCTGTCCTGCGACCTGAGAGATTACCGCCTGGCCCAGCGATGGGAAGGTGCGGCTTGCCCCGTCGGTGCCCTCCCGTCACGGTGGACGGTAGGAGCTCTCCAGAGTGCTGTCCCAGCGCGATGTGGTTGCCTGAGAGATGGCGCCCCTTCGGCGATCCCGGCATGAATTTCGGCTGGCAGGCCGGGGCAGACATGTCGGAATGCTCTCTCGCGCTGATCGTTCAGCGATATGCAGTTGAATCCTCAACGGCACGCAGTGTAACACAGGGCGGAACGACTGTCAACGACAGCGACGCGTGCAAACGACGCGCACGGTCGTTTTCTGATGCTAACGCGCTTGATGGTATAATCGCCCGCGTGAACCTGCAATCTGATGATGCGCACCCGAAACCCGCCTTGCTGGCCCTGGCTGACGGCACACTTTGGCCCGGTCAGGTATTCGGCGCTGTCGGCGAGCGCTCCGGCGAGTTGGTCTTCAACACCTGCATGACCGGCTACCAGGAAGTGCTCACCGATCCATCATACCACGGCCAGATCCCGGTGATGACCCAGCCGCACATCGGCAACACCGGCGCGAACGACGAGGATGACGAGTCGGAGCGCTGCTGGGTGGCCGGCTTCATTGTCCGCTCGGCCAGCCCGGCGGCGAGCAACTGGCGCGCCAACCGGACCCTCGACGTCTACCTGCGGCAGCGCAATATTGTGGGCATGACCGATGTGGACACGCGCGCGCTGGTCCGGCACATCCGCACACGTGGTGCGCTGAACGCCGCCCTCTCATCGGTAAATACCGACGCGGAGCGTCTGGTCGCGCTGGCGCGCTCCGCGCCCGATATGAATGGCCTCGATCTGGCACGAGAGGTATCGTGCGCCGCGCCTTACGAGGTCGCGCCCAATCCCACACCGAGCGCCACACACCGGCTGCTGCATGTCGTCGCCTACGACTTCGGCATCAAACGCAACATCCTGCGTCTGCTGGCGAGCCATAACTGCCGCATTACCGTCGTCCCGGCGCAAACCACGGCGGCCGACGTCCTCGCGCTGCAACCGGATGGCATCTTCCTGTCCAACGGGCCAGGCGATCCCGCGGCCGTCGCGTATGCGATCGCGGCCATCAGGGATCTGCTGGGCCGAGTGCCCATCTTCGGCATTTGCCTGGGCCATCAGATCCTCGCGCTGGCCTTGGGCGGCGAGACGTACAAGTTGAAGTTCGGCCATCGCGGCGGCAATCAGCCGGTGCGATACGCGCCGACGCGCGCCGTCGCCATTTCCAGCCACAATCATGGCTTCGCCGTGCGCGCCGAAAGCCTGCCGACAGGAGTCGCGGTCACACACGTCAATCTGAATGACGGCTGCGTCGAGGGGCTGGCCGCGCCCGGTCTGCGCGCTTTGTCGGTTCAGTACCACCCGGAAGCTGCGCCCGGCCCGCACGATGCGCTGGATCTGTTCGACGAGTTGATTGCGCTGATGTTACATGCCCAAACGCACTGATGTCCACACCATCCTGATCCTCGGCTCCGGCCCGATCATCATCGGCCAGGGGTGCGAGTTCGACTATTCCGGCGTGCAAGCGTGCAAAGCGCTGCGCCGCGAGGGGTATCGCGTCGTGCTGGTGAACTCCAATCCCGCCACCATCATGACCGACCCCGAGCTGGCCGATGCGACCTACGTCGAACCGCTGACGGTGCCGCTCTGCGAAAAGATCATCGCTGCCGAGCGGCCCGATGCGCTGCTCCCCACCGTTGGCGGGCAGACCGGGCTGAATCTGGCGATAGATCTCGCCCGCGCCGGCGTGCTAGAGAAGTACGGCGTGCAGTTGATCGGCGCACGGACCGCCGCCATCGAACTGGCTGAGGACCGGCTCAAGTTCAAGGACGCGATGATTGCGGCTGGACTGGCGGTGCCGGCCTCCGGTCTGGCACGCTCCGTCGCCGAGGCCGAGACAGCCGCCTCGCAACTCGGCTTCCCCTGCCTGATCCGGCCTTCCTTCACCCTCGGAGGATCAGGGGGCGGCATCGCCTACTCAGTCGAGGATCTGCGGCGTATCGCCGCCCAGGGCATCGCGGAGTCACCGGTCGGCGAGGTGTTGGTCGAGCAATCTGTCCTGGGCTGGAAAGAATACGAACTGGAGGTCATGCGCGACCGGGCGGACAACTTTGTGGTCGTTTGTTCCATCGAAAACATCGACCCGATGGGCGTTCACACTGGCGACAGCATCACCGTGGCCCCGGCGCAGACCCTCACGGATCGGGAGTACCAGCGCCTGCGGGACATGGCGCGCACGGTGATCCAGACGGTGGGCGTCGAAACCGGCGGCTCCAACGTGCAGTTTGCCGTCAATCCGCGCACCGGCGAGGTTGTGGTCATCGAGATGAACCCGCGCGTCAGCCGGTCGTCGGCGCTGGCCTCGAAGGCGACGGGCTTCCCCATTGCGAAAATCGCCGCGCTGCTCGCTGTAGGCTACACGCTCGACGAAATCCTCAACGACATCACGCGCGTCACACCTGCATCGTTCGAGCCATCTATCGACTACTGCGTCGTGAAGATTCCGCGCTGGAACTTCGAGAAGTTCCCCGGCGCCGATCGCACGCTGGGTCCGCAGATGAAGTCGGTAGGCGAGGTGATGGCAATCGGGCGCACCTTCCCGGAGGCGCTCAACAAGGCGATCCGCGGGCTTGAGATCGGCGCGTCCGGCTTCGGGACACAGCTCAAAGTCGCGCCCGTTACCGCCTCGCCGGCGCTGAGTGTCCCGACTGCGCAGCGACTGTTTGCGGTAGCCGACGCGCTGCGCACGGGCACCGGGGTGGAGCATGTTGTCGCCGAAACGGCGTTCGATCCGTGGTTCGTCAGCCAGATGGCGGAGATACTGGCTATCGAGCGCGAACTCACCAACCATGCGTTGGCCACATTGCCCCTCGGTGTGCTGCGCCGCGCCAAACGCCACGGCTTCTCCGATGCCCAGATCGCCCGAGCGCTGGGGCTGCCACCGGTGGAGGGCGCGCAAGCGGTACGCGCCCATCGCCTCGCGCAGGGGTTGAAGGCCAACTACTATCGCGTGGACACCTGCGCCGCCGAATTCGAGGCGTTCACACCCTATCTCTATTCCACCTACGAGCAAGGTGATGAGGCCGAGCCGACCGAAAATCGGAAGATCATCATCCTCGGCGGCGGTCCGAACCGCATCGGCCAGGGGATCGAGTTCGACTATTGCTGCGTTCACGCCTGCTTCGCTCTGAAAGAGCTCGGCTACGAGACCATCATGGTCAACTGCAACCCGGAGACGGTCAGCACTGACTACGACACCGCCGACCGGCTCTACTTTGAGCCGCTGACGCTGGAGGATGTCCTGAATATCGTCGATGAGGAAAGGCCCGACGGCGTGATCGTCCAGTTCGGCGGGCAGACGCCGCTCAACCTGGCGCGCGGCCTGGCCGCCGCCGGCGTGCCGATCTGGGGCACCGCGCCCGA
>JALOOE010000191.1 GCA_025454565.1 Anaerolineae bacterium | reverse complement strand
GGCCGCGTCATCGCGCCAATACTTGATGTTGCCATCCGGCCCGACCGGATCGATCACGACCGTTTCCTTCGGCTTGCCCAGGGCCACCACGTTCAGTATCTCGTACTGCTCGGAGATCTGCAAGATGGCGCGCAGCCGCTCGCGCTGGATCGATCCGATCATACAGCCGCCCAGCCCCTGCTCCGTCGCGCCCAGCAGGATGCTTTGCATGGCGATCCCGTGATCCACACCGAACGATTGGCTGAGCCCCGTGTCGCCCAACACGACGATGTAACCGGTTGGCCGCTCGCCTTCAACCGGGCCGGGCCAGTCAGTCAGGTAGCCGGCCCATGCCAGGGTCGAAAAAACGGCCGCGTTGGTCTCCCGATTGCAGCAAAGTACGTACTTCAACGGCTGCATGTTGCGCGCCGACGCAGAGAGCCGGGCCAGATTCACCAGCTCGCGCAAGGTCTCGATGCTGATCGCGATATCTTCGTAGAAGCGGCGATAGCTGCGGGTTTTTAACACCAAGTCTGCCAACATCGTTTCCTCCAGAAATGGCGAAAGAATATCGAAAGCTTGCTCCTCAAAACAATTCCAGGCTCAACTGGGCGCTTTCCGGTTTACGGCTCGACGCGGCGAGCCAGCGCCGGTATTGCTCATAGTCGGCCTCTATCACGAACGCTTGTGGCCGGTAATCCTTGCTGTGCCAATGCGCTTGAATCTCGGCAAACGAGACCTGAACAGCCGCGCGAACCAAATCAATCCGCATGAGCACATCTTTCGTGTATGGCCTTTTTGCGTCCTGGAAGACGATAGATTTGAGAAACTGCATGACCAACGAATTGCTAAGTAGTGAAGCAGTGAAGAGAGCGTCCTGGTATCGCTCAAAACCCAGAAAGTAACAGGTATCATCGAGCATCACCGGTCTATCTTCGATTGGTAACACAAGCGAAAAACACGGTTCCTTATATAATCCAGAGATAGCGACCTTGTAGGGCAAAAACGCATAGTCGCCGATCCCGAAGATCGAAAACGGCGGCTTGGCGCGATAAATGCTCGATTTACGTCGCTCGAAGGCGTCGCGATACTGCGTCAAGTAGCTCCACAACTTCGGTGCGTGTCGCTGGAGTTGCGTGGTGTCATCCGATAACGTGTGCTGTGTGACGATGACCTTTTTTCTGGCTTGCCTCGCCACAAAATCTCGCAGATCGGAGCTCTTGAGCAGGTCGTAGACATAGTTATTTTCGACCTCTACCACTTCCTCCTCACCGTTGACCAAGACACCGTTTCTATCGGCTAACTCCATGATGCGTGCGCAGTCATGCTTTAGCCCTTGGCGCCAGATAAGTGGGGAATGGCCCTCTATCGCGGATACTAATGCATAATGCGTCAAGTCGCTCACGAATTTGCCATGGGTCCAACCAAAAACTCGTTGTACGTGCTTGGGTTTATCGAGAGTAGCGACCCGACAGGTCATAGTTGGTGTGGCAACTCCCAACTCTATCACCAGGAGCGAGGCGTCCACGGCAGCGCCGAACGCTTTTCCGGCATCTATTTCCAGAGCCCGAATATTGGCGACCTTGTAGCTTCGTTGCGGCAAGACCGCTAAGATGTTTCTGATGACGGCATTCTTGCACAACATCGCCAGCGTGCCGCGTTGATCCGAAAATAGTTCCAGCATCCTGAGCAGCACATACTCGCCGAGGTCGAAGTTGCTCTTGCCGGTCATGGCATCCAGACCGTTGAGCGCCTTGATATTGCGTTTGACCGGCAGGTTGCTGGCTCCCAGTGTGCCAAGCGCAGCGTTTGTCACCCAAGGCGGGTTGCCGATGATAAGCACATCCTGAGCCCGCCGCACGCGTTCCGCAAACTGATGCGTGAAGATGTCATCCTGGTATAACTCAATCTTAGTCACTGACCGCTGATTCTGCAAGGCACGCGCCAGCAAGGCCATTTTGAGGCGCCAGGCATACTTCTCCTGGATTTCGACGCCATAGACCAGCTCGACTTCTGTGAAGACATCCAGAGCGGCCAAGATGAAATTGCCGACCCCATGCGTCGGCTCGATGATTACGCGCGGCGAGATACCGCTGGCGGCCAAATAATCGCATACTTGCCGCGCTAACTTTGGAGGAGTCTGAAAGTCACCCCACTGCTTTTCGCTCGAAACAGCCTGTTCAACCGGCGTAGTGACCGCCGACAGAAAAGCATCGAGCGCCTCATGATCCGCAAAAAAACTCTGAATCCCCGTCAACTGTCGAAGTGTTTGGTTAGCGAGATCGACTGTTGTAGCAGGAGGCAATAGCCCTGTCAGCGGAGTGCTTGCAGGGTGGATTGCGTAGATAGCTACTGCCTCGGCAACATGCAGCCCAATCTGACTCATATGATTTTGGTGATCCCCGGCACGGCTTCGGCCAATCCCACGATGCGACCATATTGCAGCCGCCATTGAAGGGCATTCGAGATAGTCAGGTAGCCCAGTGCGGGTGGTAGTTGCATGATCTCGTCGGCCAGTGTGTTGTGGATGATCTCATCGCCTGGTAAGTTGCGATCCGCCAGAAAGGCCAGAATGTCGTCTCGGTTGCCATCACGCGATAGGATTTCCAGGATGCCACGCGTCGTCTGGTAATCAGCCGTGCGGTTCTTGTCAATCACTGCGCAACTCACGAAGTTCAGCATCGCTGCCCGCTCCTGCGGGTCATCCTGCTTGTCGTACACAAACAGCAGGAGGTGATAGCCCAACCCATAAACCTTCTGTCTTGCGGAGCGAAAAGGGCACGAAGATTGCGGTTGACGCAGGGAGGTAACCTTGATGTCGGTTTCGATGGAAGGTAGGTCAAGCCCAAGCGCGGAGTTGCCCGCCTCCAAAGAATAGTCCATCGCCAGGCGAGATCGAAACCCATGTTCAATGAACGTCCCCACCGCCTTGCCATCAGTAACTCCGAAAAGTTCCGGATATCGATGGCTTTGCAGGCAGAAGGTTCTTGCCGCCGCAATGAGGTCTGATAAGGTTAAGACTGGCTTCATGGTCGATCTTTCGCCTTCAGCCCTCGCCACACGCGCTCCGGCGTCAGCGGGAAGGCATCGAAGCGTACGCCGATCGCATCATGAACCGCCGCGGCCACGGCAGCCGCAGCGGGCAAATAGGGCATCTCGCCCATGCCGCGCGCGCCGAAGGGGCCGTTCGGATCGGGCGTCTCCACGATAATCGCGTCCATGCGAGCGGGTATGTCCAATACGGTCGGGATCAGGTAGGTGCTGAACTTGTCGGTCAGCACACGCCCTTGCGCCGTTCTGAAATCCTCCAGGAGCGCGTAGCCAAGCGCCTGCACCGCGCCGCCCTCGATCTGGCCGATCACCTGCTGCGGGTTGATCGCTTTCCCCACGTCATCGGCGCTCACGAAGCGCTCGATCCGGGCCTCGCCGGTCTCGGTATCGACGGCGACGAAGGCCGCCTGCGCCACGTAACCGTAGGCGAAGTTCGGCTTGCCATAGCCGGTATCGTGATCGATAGGCGTCGTCTTGGGCGCCAGGTAGACATATTCACCGACCGCGGGCCGATCTTCGTTTTGCCAGGCGGCGAGCGCCCGCTCGGCCGCACCTCGCACCGCGTTGCCGCTCATATAGGTCAGCCGCGAGGCGGAGGCGCTGCCCGAATCACCCATGCGCGCTGTGTCCGAGGCGATCACCCGCACGCGCTCAAACGGCACGCCGGCGACCTCCGCGGCCACCTGCGCGATGATGGTGTGGTTGCCCTGGCCGCAGTCCGCGCCCGCGAAATAGACGACCGCCTCCGCGATCTCATCTCCGCCGCGCAGCTCGACCCGCGCATAGCTGTTCTCCTGGTAGCCGAAGGAGAAGCCGACGTTTTTGAAGCCGGCGGCGAATCCCACGCCACGGCGAATTGCGAATTGCGAATTGCGAATTGCACCATTCGCTGATTCGTTGATTCGCTGATTCGCCGGCTTCTGCCAGCCCCCCACTGCGTCGTGCGTCCAGCCGGCCGCCTTAGCCGCCGTAATGATCGTTTCTGTCAGGCCGACGCCGCCGGGAATAGGCGTGCCGACGGTGAGCAGCTTCTCGCCGGTGAGCACGTTTCGCAGGCGCAACTCCACCGGGTCGATGCCAAGCGCCTCGGCCAGCTTGTCCATCTGGCTTTCGGCAGCAAAATGACCCTGCGGTCCGCCGAAGCCGCGGAACGCCGCGCCGGGCAGGTTGTTGGTGTAGACCGCCATCGTATCCACGGCCACGTTGGGAATCTCGTATGGTCCTGTGCAGGTGAGTGTGGTGTTGCCCAGCACTTTGTTGCTGGTGTACATGTACGCGCCGCCGTCCGCGACCACGTTGACCTCAACCGCGGTCAGCTTGCCGTCGCGTTTCGCGCCCCATCGAGTGACGATCTTCATCGCGTGGCGCTTGCCGTGGCCGATGATCGACTCCTCGCGACTCCAGATGGTCTTGATGGGCCGCCCGCGAAGCGTCCCGCGCTGCGCCAGCCGCCAGACCGCCAGCGCCAGGGTGATCTGCACCGACATGTCTTCGCGGCCGCCGAACGCACCGCCGATGGCCGGGTAGATCACGCGCACTCGGTCGGCAGGAATGTCCAACGCGTGGGCGATCTGCTTCTGATCGACGTGCGTCCACTGGCCCGCGACTTCAACCGTCACCCTGCCTTCTGCATCCAGATAAGCCACGCCGGCCTCCGGCTGGAGATAGGCGTGCTCCTGGACAGGGGTCTGGTATGTGCCTTCGATGATGACGTCCGCATCACGGAAGCCCGCCGCTATGTCCCCCTTGCGGATGCGGTAGGCGTAGGCTACGTTATCGACGCTGTGTGGGTGGAGCCGGTAGGCGCCAGGTTGGATCGCGGCTTCCGGATCGAGCACCAGCGGCAGATCTTCCCACTCGACATGGATGAGCTTGCAAGCGGCACGCGCCTGGACTTCGGCCTCCGCGACCACGAGCGCCACCTGATCGCCCACAAAACGCACGACATCGGCGCCGGACTTGCTCGATCCCGGCCCGCAGAGCACCGGTTGGTCGTCGATCTGGAGGCCATACTCGTTGACCGGCACATCTGTGGCGGTGAAGACAGCTACGACGCCGGGCGCGGCTACGGCTGCGGATGTGTCGATGCTCAGGATACGCGCATGCGGCCTGCCCGCAAACAGCGTCGCCATGTGGAGCATGTTGGGATAGGTGATGTCGCCGGGGTATAAGGTCTGGCCAGTCACCTTGCCGGGCGCGTCGATGCGGGGTGCGCTCTGCCCGATGGTCTGATGTGTCATGGCTGCACCTCCTTAACCGTCGCCCGCTCAATCGCTTCGAGTATCTTGTAATATCCCGTGCAGCGGCACAGGTTACCCGTGAGCGCCTGCTTGACCTGATCGGCCGTGGGCTGTGGAAACTCCTCCAATAGATTGGTCGCAGACATCAGGATGCCTGGCGTGCAATAGCCGCACTGGACTGCCGCGGCATCGACAAAGGCTTGCTGGAGAGGGCTAAGCGTACCGTCCGGGCTGCCCAGCCCCTCGACCGTCACCACCTCGCATCCATCCGCCCGCTCGGCCGGCACCAGACAACTCATCACCGCCACGCCGTCCAGCCAGACGGTGCACGCGCCGCA
>JALOOE010000738.1 GCA_025454565.1 Anaerolineae bacterium | reverse complement strand
GGGCTCATGCAAGTTGAACGTCGTGCCTTCCAGGACGTAGTCGATCGGCGCATCCGTCGTCAGCCGCAATGTAAAACGGGGGCCGACGTAGCGGATGTGGTTGGAGCCGTAGGTGATCGCTGGTTCCAGCGCTCCGTACTCGAAGCTTGGGCGGATCGAAATTGAAAGTCGTGGTGTGCCTGAGATGGGCCGTATCTGGCGAACCAGGGTCTTGGGCCTGTATGCCCGGCCACGCGATTCATAGCGGGGCGCGAAATCGATGATCTCGACGGCTCCGCTATTGCCCTTGAGAACCGTTCTGACGATGGCGGTATTCTCGATGTAGGACTGCTCGGATTCCTGCAATCCCTCCATCTCGATCGAAAACGCGCCGTCGGTGGGACGTCCCTGCGGTGCTCCTAAGAGCTGGTGGAACACCGGATCGCCGTCAAGGCGGGGAAGGCAGTACCAAACAATGCGGGAGTTGCGATCAATGAGGGCGGCAATGTTGCAGTTGCCTACCAGCGCAAGATCCAAGGTCGTCCCCTCGTGCTGTCGAGTGCTGCGTTGAAGAAGCTCGCGTGGTCAAACCGGCCCGGCGCGCGGAGGCACCATCGGTTATGGAAGCCCAGCTTGACCTGCTGAAACCGCCATCGGCGCGAAGGCTGATTGAATGTGCCCCTATTAACAGTAGGCGCGAAACTCGATGCCAGCAACATGCGCCTGAGCAATGGGGTAGACGGAGAATACAGGGTGTTGACCTGTAGCGCGCATCTGCCCAGAAGCTGTACGACGCTCAATCCTCGGCATCCTCACCACTGCGCCTTTGCGCCATCCGGGATGGCCGCTCGCAGTTTGTGCTTTCTGGCGGGGCTGAAGGGGTCATCACGGGAACTCCTCGGGAGCCGTGGCTGTTGCCCCGTCATGGATGTCATCCGAGGTGGAATTCTCATCGTGGTCACAATTGCAGTCCGCGCCCCAATCCAATACCAGGGCCGGCGAATCCTGGTTCGCCGCCGCCGCAACCCATTCCCAATCCCAACCCCATTCCCCCGCGGTGATCCGGCCGCTCAACGGGTACGAGGGTGTTGGACGGACTGCGCGAACTCGTGCCGGCGCTATACTTTCGTCTTCGGGTGGAGTTGGACGAGCCGCAAAGCAAGCGCGAGCAACACGGTGCATAATGGCAGCACAAGCAGGGTGCCCAGTGTGATCCAGGTGAAAACGACATCAGTTTTCTGAAATGTCTGCAGTGCCACACGGAGAAACAGGACGAACAGGATCACGATGATCACTTCGGCCACGACCTGCTTGAGTTGCCCGATCTGCCTCACCTGAAGCCATTGTGGAAGGGCCAGTATTTCTCCCGGCTGCTCTGGATGGATAAACAGGGAGTAGACGCCGAAGGAAAAGTACAACAGGACGATCGCAATCAAGAAGCGATCCAGGGCCTCGATCACGCTGATGACGGCAGCCGTGCCCAGCGGCAATGAACTTTCGGCTCCTGTCACTCCGAAGCGGAATGCTTCGTACACATTGTACAAGCCCAAGAAAAACATGAGGCCGGCAGCGGCCAGCGATCCGAAAACGGCGACCAGCGTGAAGAAGCGGGAGCTGACGACGATCCGCCGTTCGATGGTGCGCACGCCCGAACCCAGCCAAGAAGTCCTCATATCATCCTCTGACAGATCTACGGTCGATGAACCTGACTCGGCGAGGAGCCGCGCCGTAATATGCCAACCTCAGGTGCAGGCGGGGAGGACGACTGCTGCACTTCCCACCCAAAAAACGCTGATCCCGGACGCAAATGCGATCGCGTATTCCAGATACGCCATAAAATCCTGATGCTCGCCGTCGGGGCGGGGGATCAGACGATCTGAACGTCGAACGCCGTCAATCACCAGCCAACCTATGATGGCAAGTGCGACGACGGTCGCGCCGAGCACCACCCAGGGAACAGCCTCTGGGTAAGATAGCGTGCACAGCGTTGCCTGGGCGCCGTAGACCAGGAAGAAGTGCACGAACCATACCGTTGGCCCTCTGAGGACCGCGATGAGGTCGTAGATGGTATCCGTTTCACCTTTCATCATGATGCGGTTCTCTCACACGATGCGGGGGAAGCCATGAAGCAGCGCAATGTTTAGAAGGCCCACGGCAACGGCCGAGAACCAGATGATGCGAAGAACGTCGAACACTGCACGCCGCTCGATGTTGATGAGCCCCAAGATGTACCGGCCGATTGTGAAGATGCCGATGATAACAGCCGGCGCGGCGAGCAGCGCCTGCAAAAGCGATGCGGTGTACGTCAAGGCTGCATACGCGCTGGCGCTGGGCCGCAAATCCACCGACCGTTGGCTTTGGATCTCTACGAGAAGGCCACCGAGCAGACATGCGAGTCCACCGGCCACCAGAACCGGAAAAAGCCAGGACCCATGACGCTCCTGATCCGGTAGAGATCGCGACGCCAGGTACATTGCGCCGATGGACACGGCGTAAAGCACAGTCCCCGATACCTGATAGACGGTATCCGGGAGTTTTGCCGGCGGGGGCCACAAGCC
>JALOOE010000190.1 GCA_025454565.1 Anaerolineae bacterium | reverse complement strand
CCGTGTTCGCGCAGCACCTGGGGATAGATCTGTTCCGTGAAGCGAAACATGCCGGTCAGGCTGCTGAGCAGCCCCAGCGCGCGCAGCGGCGAGGTGTCCATGTGCATCTTGCCCGCCATGAACGCGTCGCGCAGCCGCATGCGATTCAGCCAGACGTTGTGGAGGACGTCGGCCGGGATGCGCAAGCCGATGTCCGGCTGACCGCTCACCGGGCCGTTCGGGCCGGCGATGAAACGCGGCGGGTTCATCCGCCCATCGACGATCAACACGGCGTCCGGCTCGGTGACGGTCATGCGCAGCAGCACCTTGCCGTCGGTCAACGGCTTGAGCACCCCCGGCGCGGCGATCACCCGGCCGAACAGATCGGTCATGACGACGTAGAACGTCGCAGTGTCGGGATAGAACGGCATTGTTACCCCCTAATCGCTGATGACTTCGAGCGCGACCTTCGCCACGGTCGGCGGGTGCAGCAGCATATTCGCATAGCTGGCGTTCGCCATCGGGCACGCGCACGCTTTATCATAGATCGAACGGCGCAGTTTGGCCATCTCCGCGCCGAACCAGATCGGCGCCAGATCATAGTTCGTCTGCCGCAGGCTGCCCACCGGCTCCGCGCGGATGCAACAGCTCCAGATCTCCCCGTTAGGCGCGATGTGCATGCTGGCCCAGCCGGCGTAGCACGCAATCACCTGCGTCCGCTCGTAGAGCACACGTTTGGCAAGCTGATAGTACTGTGCCCGGAACGCCTGCGTGAATTTGGCGATCCCCTTCACCGGCCGCTCCCGCGCCTGCGCGCTCAGGAAATCGGCGATGGGCGCATAGGCATCCGGGTCGGGCGTGATGCCCCACCCGACCGTGTCCAGCTCCACCCGCTCCTCCGCCACCTCGGTGATATACGAATCCGGCTGCAGGAACTGCAACCCGTCGTTAATCTCCCGAAAGCGGTGCTGGTTGAAGCGGCTGACGACCGTGTGGACGGTGAGCACCAGGTTGGGGTGCGACTTTTGCAGCTCCTTTAGCTGCGCCCACGTCGCCATCGATTTTTCCCAGTTTCCCGGCACGCCACGGATATCGTCGTGCTCCTCGCCGATGCCGTCCAGGCTCAGGTTGATGCCGATCTGGCTCTCCGGGCATTCGGTGCAGATGCGCGCCACCCGCTCGGCGACGCGCTCGGTCAGCAGACCGTTCGTCGGGATGGTGATCACTGCGGGACGGCAGTGGCGATACGCGCTGATCACCATTTCATCCAGGTCGCGGCGCAGGAACGGCTCGCCACCCGTGAAGGTGATGTAAAAAGGCGTGCGGCCCAGGCTCGCGAAGACGTGATCCCACTCCTCGACCGTCATGTCGTCGTTTGGCTTCCGCCACACATCGCAGGTGCGGCATTTCGAGTTGCAGCGAAAGCTGACGCTGACGACAACTGAGAACGGGTACATCCGCGGCCAACCGAAACGCCGGAAACCCCAATACAGCGGTAGTTTGGGTGCAAGGCTCAACATTGACATGACGGGCATTATAGGCGGGGAACGCGGGGACTGTCAATTGACGGCGAAAAAATGCCAGGACTGCCGTCTAGGCAGTAGGGGCGAAGCATTCCTGAGCGCGTCCGTGAGCATGCACATTGGCGCCTGGGGTGCGAGAACGTAGTTAACGAAAAACTGTGGTGGGAATGCTTCGCCCCTACTCCAAGATCATTCCGTCGGGAACAATGGTTGGCCCTCGCGGCGATCCCGGTAGCCCGCGACCATCAGGCCCGGTCGGCCGCAGCTCTGGCCGGCGATCTGGATGTTCTGCGGATCGCGGTAGCCGACGCGCACGAGGCGGCGCGCCTTGTTGGTGGTGTTGATGTACGAGCCGTGGATGGTATAGATGTTGAAGCAGACCACATCACCGCGCCTGGCGGGCACCGGCACCGTGTCCTCCAGCCGATATTTGTCGGTCGGCAGATGGGGCGTGCATGGGCCATCGGGGGTCTGGGTGATGTGCTTCAGCTTGCCGAGCTTGTGCGAGCCATCCAGGAAGCGGATTTCGCCGTTGGCGTGGCTGGTGTCGTCGAGGTGGAAGAGGACATCCACATACGCGCCGTTCGTATGTTCGTAGAACGGGTCATCCTGGTGCATCGGAAAGGGATGGCCGGTTTCGGGCGGCTTGATGTGCAGCGTCGAGTGATGGAACTCCACGTTCGGCCCCAGCAGAGCGCTCATGGCCGCGGCCAGTTTGCGGTTGGTTACGCCCCGCAGCCACGCGTCCGAGTAGAACTGCAGGTCGTGCATCGCTGTCAGCTTCGACTTCTGCTCGGTCGCCTCGTCCATGTACGCCTTGCGCCACGGCCCGGACCACCCCTTGTCGGTGCGCGCCCAATCGTGCACCAGCCGATCCAGCTCATCGGACAACTCATTGATCTCGTCAGGCGAAAAAAGCTGCGGGATGTGAAGATAGCCGTGCTCGTTGTAGAAACCAACCTGTTCCCTCGTCAACATGCCCCAATCTCCTTACACGCATGAATCGAACATCCGAAACTCGTGCAGCAATAGTAGCGCAAGACGGCGCAGCGTTGCGTGACCTGGCTTACACAGCGGGAGATCGATGGCATGGATGGTCCCTGGGTGTGTCGGTTCAAGGTCGCAGGTTCAATGTTGAAGGGCCTTGCTGCTGGGTGGGAATTTGCACCGGAAGCGAAGTTGGGAACACAACGCCAGGCGGTGAGCACTTGGCGTGTCTAGCTCGAAACGTTCGCGTGACTGCAAACTCGAAGGAGCCAAGCGAAGCAGAGGAAACGCGCCTGAAGGCCATCGCTCGCGGAGCAGGCATGGACGCTTTTCGAGAGGGACTTTTCCCGTCGATACTGCTCCCGATCGTCGTGTCTGACCGACCGCACGCAGAGTACGTCAAACTCGGCAACAGCATTCGGGGCTGGGACAACTAAGCGCCGCTGTCTACTCAGCGCAGACGATTCGCGGAAGACAGCGGGACCGGATCTCAAGGTGTCTTCATCGCGGACTGGCAGTCTTCTATCTGTCCCTCCCAGACCCACCCGATGCTTCCGCCATTCGGTGTCTCGCTGACTTCCCACCACCAACCAGGTATGCTGGTGCCGTAGCTGATCACGCCCAACTTGCTCCCGCCAATGACATATACCGGCGTGCGAGCTCCGAAGACTCTGGTGACAGCTCCCTGATTCACATCAGGTGGCGACCATGCCCAGACGCCTTCGGGGATGTGCACCGGTTGGCCGATTGCAAGCTGACAGCCGGCGTTTTTTGGCGTACCTTGTCCCTTCCCCCACACGAGGAATGCTGCGACGGAAAGAACGAGCAGGGCTATCGCGACGACGATTGCGGTGACAAGGCGATGGTGTCTTGTCGCGGCGAATAGACTTGACAGCCTGGCCGAGAACGGTGTCGGCACACGGCCCGTTGATCCGAGGTCACGTTCATTCGGAGTCTGCACCGGGCGCGTGTCAAGGACCAGCTCTCCGAGCCGTTTCGCATCGTACAACCTGGTTCGTTCTTTGCGCAATGCGGCGAGCAGGCTGAGTAGCTCATCACGCCGGACACAGCTCTCAATCAGCCTCTGCACCTTCTCAGTCTTTGACATGCCCTCGGCAAAACCTTCGTATGCGTAGCGAAAGTTGTCGAAGGAGAAGGTTGCCAGCTCCTGGTCGCTGAAGTGCTCGATGATGAACTCGCGAAGTGGGGCGGTGTTGTAGTCAGCCATTGTGCTCCTTCGGCCTCCTGCGCCGACATCGGTTTCATCTCAGGGCTTCTGGATTACGGCCAATGGTGGGCATGCACGGCACATCCGAGAGACTGTGGGCCTACAGATTCGACTGGCAAGCGCGAAGGACGCGTGAGTTCTGGGGACTTGACCGCTTCCGGCAAGCGATGGTGGTTATCCGGGACGAGAATGCCAAACAACCATGAGCGCGTAGGGAATCGAACCCTAAACCCGCGGCTTAAAAGGCCGCTGCTCTGCCAATTGAGCTACGCGCCCGAACGGTCAGAGTATAGCACAGAGCGTGGCGAGGGCAAAAATGGAGGCCAGGAGCCTAGCGCATCGGCGCGGGAGGGCGAAGTGCGCCCCCGCCTCGCGTCAATGCCGGAAGCCAATCCCTCGGTCCTGCGCCTCAAACCCGGCATCGGCGGGCATGCGGATCTCGCCGAACTTCTCCTCGTACTTCGCCAGGTTGTCCTGCAATGCCTTCAGCAGCAGCTTGGCATTGAGCGGCGTCATCACGATGCGCGCATAGACCTTGGCCTTCGGGATGTTGGGCAGCAGCCGCGCGAAATCGACGACGATCTCGGATGGCGAGTGGTTGATGATGGCGAAGTTGCTGTAGATGGCTTCGAGCTCGGCGGGCAGCTCGATGTTGATCTGTTGCGGCGCGGGGGCAGGCTGAGTCACGGGTTTCTCCTTGTGCGAATGCCGGTTGTCGTGTGGAGCAGCTTCAGTGTAACGCAACCGCCGCCGGACGTCAATCGAGTTGAAATAACAGGACAGCAGAAGCGGCGAGGACGGACGCCATGAGCGTCCTCCCCCGCCGCTTTCTCATCGATGGATGGGTGAGCGTGTGCTGCGGCGCACTTAGAACGGGATATCGTCCTCGCTCACCGGGAAGCCCTCGCCGCTGCCGGCGTTTGCTCCGGCGTGAACCCCTTCACCGCCCTCGCCGCGGCCGCCGAGGAACTTGACCGTCGTCGCCGTCAGCTCCAGGCTGGCGCGCGCGGCGCCTTCTTTGTCCGTCCAGGCCGAGGCCTCGATATCGCCTTCCACGAGCACCAGCCGCCCCTTCTGCAGGTATTGCGCGGCCAACTCCGCGGTCTTGCGCCAACAGGTCACTCTGAACCAGGTGGTCTTTTCCTGCTGTTCGCCGTTGGCATTGGTCCACTTGCGGGTGGTGGCGATATTGAAGCTCGTCACCGGGACGCCACTGGGGGTATAGCGCATCTCGGGGTCTTTGCCGAGATGCCCGATAACAACCGTCTTTTGATACATGTGCGTGTCTCCCTTTCTATAGTGCGCGAACTGATCGGTTTCGGGCCTCCAGTGCGGCCCAACTCAAATCATACCTCAGATGGCGTGAATTGTCAAAAATCAGAACAGACGTTCGGAGTCGATTTGTGGCTGGCCGAATCAGCCGGGCAGGAGGCTGATGGCCGCGGGATTGAGCCGCAGCGTCACGGCATCGCCGCGCCGGCACATCTCGCCGGTTGCGGACACAGCGAGCGTCAGGACCACGCCGCCGGCGCACTCGGCGCGGATCAACGTGGTGCTGCCGCGGAACGAGCAATCAAGCAGCTTTGCGGGGACGATGTTCGGGCCGGTTGCGCCCGGCGTAGCGGGTGTGCCGGGCGGTACGCCCGGTAGCAGTTCCGCCGCCTCGGGCCGGATCAGCACCGTGACGCGGTCGCCGGTCGCGTGGTGGGCCGTGTCGCCGGTCGCGATCAGCGCGCCGAGCGGCGTCGCGATCGCGAGTTGGGGAAAGGGAGAATGGGAGAATGGCCTCTCCTCTGCTCCCCTGCTCCCCTGCTCCCCCTCACCGTCCACAATCTGCCCATCGATGAGATTCTGAAAGCCCAGGAAGCGCGCCACATACGCGTTCGCCGGCTGCCGATAGACCTCCTGCGGCGCGCCGATCTGCTCGATGCGGCCGCCTT
>JALOOE010000189.1 GCA_025454565.1 Anaerolineae bacterium | reverse complement strand
GAAGAAGGCAACCAGCTCGGCGTATTGCCGACATACGAGGCCTTGCGACTTGCACAGGAGCGCGGTCTGGATCTGGTAGAGGTGGCGCCGAACGCCGTGCCACCGGTCTGTCGCCTGCTTGACTTCGGAAAGTTCCAGTACGAACGTCAGAAGAAGGATCGCGAAGCGCGCAAGGCACAGAAGGTGATTGAGATCAAGGAGATCCGCCTCAAGCCTCGCACAGGCGAACACGACCTGGACACGAAAGTGCGCAAGTCGCTCGGTTTCCTTGAGGAAGGCGCCAAAGTGCGGGTCACTGTGCGGTTTCGCGGTCGTGAAATCACCCATCCCGAGATCGGTCGGGAGCAATTGGCGGAGTTTGCCCAGAAAGTCGGCGACGCGGCAATCATCGAGCAGCAGCCGGCGATGGAAGGCCCGAATTTGTTCATGATGTTGAGCCCGAACCTGAAGAAATAGACGTTCGGGCCGGATCGTTCTGTCGTTCAAGCGTAAAACGTGAAACGCGGAAGGGTCACGTATCACGTTTTACGCTTCACTTTGTTTAGGAGGAGTTACCGTGCCGAAGATCAAGACTCACAAGGCGACGGCGAAACGGTTCCGCCGCACCGGCACCGGCAAGCTGGTGTGTCGGCATCAGGGCCGCGGCCACCTACGCCGCAATAAGTCGCCGCGCACGCTGATCAAATATCGCGTGACCAAGGTTATCCAAGAGTCGGCCGCCGAGAAGCACGTGGCCCAGTTGGCTCCGTACATCGACTGAGCTAACGTGGGCAAATTGTGGCGCTCTTGCGTGTACAGCACGCACAAGCGCACAGTGGCCACCACGAAGTGCTGGGCGTTGGACCAGCCGCCATTGAAAGGGGAAACAAATGCCAAGGGCTAGGGGTGGAGTTGTTCTCCGCCGTCGTCACAATCGAGTTCTGAAGCTCACCAAGGGTCAGCGGATGTCCCGGCATCTGCTGTGGCACCGTGCGCATGAAGCGATGCTCAAATCGCTCTTCTACGCGTCGCGAGACCGCCGGCAGCGCAAGCGCGACATGCGCGGGCTGTGGATTGCGCGCATCAACGCCGCGGCGCGCATGAACGGCATCACCTACAGCCGGCTGATGCATGCGTTCAAGGTCGCCGATATCCGGCTGGATCGCAAAGTGCTCGCCGATCTGGCGGTGCGCGATCCGCAGGCATTCGCGCGAGTGGTGGAAGTCGCGAAGTCAGCCAGCTGAACTCTATCGATCAGCGGATCCGGGACGGGAGTGGGCGCGCCCCACTCTCGTCTTTTTGTTTGCTAAGTCACAACATCATGGCGACCCGGCCCGACGCGATTGTGCAAACGGCTGATTGGGTGTATCATGGTGTCGGTGGATAGCGATTACGAAGCAGCGGAGGTGCCCATCGTCGGATAAGGGTCAATCGGTGAAGCTGGTTGCGTGAAGCAACCTAAAAGAAAAGAGGCAAGCCCATGAATGCCAAACTCGTTTCTCGTATCCTCGGTTTCATTATTTTCGCAATTATTGGTTGGCTGATCGGGACCATCTGGGCAGGCAGCGCGCAGCTCAATGCTGATACGCTGACGAAGATCCTGCCGCTTTCGATCGTAGGCGGTATCATCGGAATCATCGTCGCGCCGTGGGTGGTGTTGCGCCCCGCCGCCTGGATCCGGCATACCGTGCGTGATCTGACGGTCAGCCAGATTCTTGCCGGCACGATCGGTCTGGTGATCGGTTTATTGATCGCCGCGCTGGTATCAATCCCCTTGTCGTCGCTTCCGTACCCTTTCGGCGACATCTTGCCGACCTTGGCCGCGTTGTTCTTGGGGTATCTGGGCATCACGGTGATGATCATGCGCCAGCAGGATATCTTCGCCTTGTTCCGCAGACGCGGCGAGATACTGCCCGGCGGCACCGCGCTTGCCCCTGTTGAGGAGGCCGAAAGACACGACACGATGCTGCTTCTCGATACCAGTGTCATCATCGATGGGCGCATCGCCGATATCGTGACGACCGGCTTCGTGCGCGATCCCGTGTGGATCCCGCGCTTCGTGCTTAACGAGCTGCAATACGTCGCAGACTCGCCGGATGCCTTGCGGCGAAATCGGGGCCGGCGCGGCCTCGAGATGCTGAATCGCATGCAGAAGGAATCACTGGTGCCGGTGAAGATCGTCGACATGGACGTGGAGAGCGTCCGGCAGGTGGACGCCAAGCTGGTCCAACTTGCCCGCCAGTTGGGTTGTCCGATCATCACCAATGACTACAACCTGAATCGGGTGGCCGGCCTGCAAGGTGTGACGGTGTTGAACATTAACGAGCTCAGCAACGCTGTCAAGTCGGTCGTGCTGCCCGGCGAAGCCATGACGCTGCGGGTCATCCAGGAGGGTAAGGAGATCGGCCAGGGTGTCGGCTATCTGGATGACGGCACGATGGTTGTAGTGGAGGGCGGCCGGCAGTACCTCGACAAAGAGATCGAGGTCTCGGTGACGAAGGTGCTGCAGACCAATGCCGGCCGGATGATTTTTGCAGCGCCGGTGCGCTGAGCGCCTCCGTAGGGCGGACGGTATACTGTCCGCCCTACGGAGGATTGATTGTCTTTCGTGAGGTTCTACGATGTCCCTGGTTGTCTACAATACGCTGACCCGCGAGAAAGAGACCTTTGAGACTCTGGAGCCGGGCAAGGTTCGCATGTATGTCTGCGGACCGACAGTTTACGATGAGGCGCACGTCGGACACGCGATGTCGTCCATTGTGTTCGACTTCATCCGCCGCTACCTGGCCTACAAAGGGTATGAAGTGCGCCACGTCATGAACTTCACCGACGTGGACGATAAGATCATCAGCCGCGCAAACAAGACCGGCGAAGATCCCGCTGTGATCGCCAGCCGCTACACCGAGAAGTACAAGGCGCAGTTGGAGCAACTGAACGTGTTGCGACCAGCGGTTTTCCCGCGCGTCTCGCAGACCATCCCGGAGATCATTCAGATGGTTGCCGGCCTGCTGGAAGAAGATCACGCCTACGTCACGCCCAGCGGCGATGTCTATTTCCGCGTGCGGTCCGATCCCGACTATGGCAAGCTCTCCCGGCGGCGGCTGGATGACGCGGTCTCCGGCACGCGTGTGACGGGCAGCGAGGAAAAAAAGGATGAAGGGGATTTTGCCTTGTGGAAGACGGCCAAGCCGGGCGAGCCGAGCTGGGATAGCCCGTGGGGCAAGGGTCGGCCGGGCTGGCATATCGAATGCTCGGCAATGAACCTGCTGCACCTGGGCGATCAGATCGACATCCATGGTGGCGGGAATGATCTGGTCTTTCCGCACCACGAGAACGAGATTGCCCAGACTGAGAGCTTCACCGGGAAGTCGTTCGCCCGCTATTGGCTTCATAACGGGATGTTGCAGCTCAAGGGCGAGAAGATGTCGAAGAGCCTGGGCAACCTGGTGACGATCGATGATTTCCTCGCTCAGCACGGCCCCGATGTGTTGCGGCTGGTCATCGCAGGCAGCGGCTATCGCAAGCCGCTGGCCTTCAACGACGACGTGGTCGCCGACGGCGAACGCGCCCTGGAGCGGCTGCGCGGCGCGTTGCGACCGGCGACCGGCAGCACTACGTCCGGCCCGGTGATCGATGCGTTGGCAGCGCAGGCAGCGCAGGCGCGCACCGACTTCGAAGCGGCAATGGACGACGACTTCAACACCGCGGGCGGTCTGGCGGCCCTGTTCGATTTCGTGCGCGCCATCAACACTGCGCGAGACGCTGGCGTGGGCGGCCAACCGTTCGGCGATGCTCAGGCGATCTTCAACGCACTGATCGGCGTGCTCGGCCTCAATTTGGCGACGCCTGAAGCCGGCGGTCAATCGATTGCCCCATTCGTTGAGCTGCTGTTGACCATCCGCCAGGATCTGCGCAAGGCCAAGCAGTGGGCGCTCTCAGACAAAATCCGGGACGAGCTCAAGGCGTTGGGCGTAGTCGTGGAGGACTCGGCGCAGGGTAGCTCGTGGCGGCTGGGATGAGGCTAGACGCGCCGGCTTCGCCCACAAACGTCGGGCACGCGTAACCAGCATGGCGCAGATCGAGCTGCTCTACGGTCGCCACGCGGTGTTGGAGGCGTTGCGCGCCGGGCGCCGGCCGATCCGGCGGGTGCTCTTGGGGCAAGGCGTCAGGCAACAGGCGGACATCATTGCGGAGATCGTCGCCGCGGCGCGTGAGCGCGGCTGCCCGGTCAGCGAAGCGCCTCGGCAAGCTTTCGACCTCGCGGGCGACGTCAACCATCAGGGCGTCCTGGCTGAGGCCGGGCCGTATCGCTGCGTCGATCTGGACGAAGTGTTGACTGCGCCGGGTGAGCCGTTCTGCCTGGCGCTGGATCACCTGCAGGATGTGCAGAACCTGGGGACCTTGCTGCGCACAGCCGAGGCGATGGCGGTCACTGGCATCATCCTGCCGGATCGACGCGCGGCGGGAATCACGCCCGCTGTCGTCAACGCATCGTCAGGCGCGGTCGAGCATCTGAACATCGCGCTCGTCACCAATTTGGTGCAGGCGCTGGTGCGCTTGAAGAAATCCGGCGTCTGGATTGTGGGTTTGGACGCCGCGCCGAGTGCGGTGCCGCTGCCGCGCGCTGATCTGTCAGGCCCGCTGGTGTTGGTCGTCGGGGCCGAGGGCGCGGGTCTCAGCCGGCTGACCCGCGAGACATGCGACTGGCTGTTGGCGATTCCGATGTGCGGCGAGATCGCTTCGCTCAACGCGGCGGTGGCGGGGTCCATCGCGCTGTTTGCCGCTCGGCAGGCGCGAGGCTGGCCTCCGGTTGACCGTCCGTTGGGTTTTGGCCGCGCTGGGCATTGATTCTGGCGCTCCGGGGCATGCAGTATGTGGCCTTACGCGCGAATTGTGGCTGATATTTGACTTTAAGACCCGGCGCGACTATACTTGCCATTCGCAAAGCCGACCGGGTTTTGTTTGGCGCAGCGGGGTGGCAGTGGTATAATCCAGGCTATGCTGGCATAGCCGCTGTGCCGACGTAGCTCAATCGGTAGAGCATCGACCTTGTAAGTCGAGGGTTGCCGGTTCGATTCCGGCCGTCGGCTTGAGGGTGTACCTTTTCATTTTGGGCAGATACCCAAGCGGCCAAAGGGGGCTGACTGTAAATCAGCTGGCTATCGCCTTCGGTGGTTCGAATCCGCCTCTGCCCACCATCGAAACGCAGAAGTATGAATGCGGAAGGCAGAATTGAACAACGTGAAGTCCGTTCTGCGTTCATCGTTCTGCGTTTTGCATTCCGTCCCGCCCACGTAGCTCAGTCGGTAGAGCACGTTCTTGGTAAGAACGGGGTCATCGGTTCAAATCCGATCGTGGGCTCTGAATTTGCTATCGGGTCGCCGCCGCTTTTTTCGCTACAGCACGGAAGAAAGGGCGGCGAATTAACGCTCTAAAGTGGACGCGCAGATGCGCGCAGCAGGAGGAAAGCATCCATGGCTAAGGCAGTATTCGAGCGCAACAAGCCCCACGTCAATGTGGGCACGATTGGGCACATTGATCATGGGAAGACGACGCTGACGGCGGCGATCACGAAAGTATTGGGGATGAAAGGCTGGGCGAACTTCCGGGCGTTCGATTCGATCGACAATGCGCCGGAGGAGAAGGCGCGCGGCATCACGATTGCGATTGCGCACGTG
>JALOOE010000188.1 GCA_025454565.1 Anaerolineae bacterium | reverse complement strand
GTACGCGACCATCGCTTCCGGCGTGTCCTTGATCTTGTCCATCCGGCGTTTGAGCACCGCCAGCCGGCGCATCGGGTCTACGATGCCGACCGGCAGAGAAAGGATGACCAACCCGAAGTAGTTGCCCAACTTGTCGGCCGCTTCGGGAGGGCGCAGGCTGACAGGCACCATGGCCCGCAGATTGAGACCGTCCGTGGCTTCGCCGCGCGCCGCCAGATAGCGCCGCAGCCCGCCCGCAACGGCCGCCAGCAGGACATCGTTGACCGTGCCATCCAGAAGGCGCCCGATGGCCTTGATATCTGCCAGATCGACCGAGGAGGACCAGGCCGCTCGTTTCGGGACGCGTGTGCGGCCCTTGAGCGACGTCTTCCGTTCCGGCGGTGTCAGGAGGAGCTTGCCGAACGCGCGCGTTGCCGAAACGCCGAAATCGGCGATATCTTGCCTGCGCGCTGCGCTTGTGAGCACTTCGCCGCCTCCATCCAGAAGCCGTCCTGCGCTCGCGGCCGCATGCTCAACGACCGTGTAGGCCCGGATCGCAGGCGTCAAGATGCGGGTCATCATATCGCGGCGCTGCTCGGTCTCTTCATGGGGTTGTGGCCACGGCGCATCCGGATCGGTGTCGGCCAGCGACAGCAAAACCCGCACAAGCGCCAGGCCGTCGGCGATGCAGTGGTGCAGGCGCACGATCATGGCGCCCTTGTTGTCGGCGCAGTTCTCGACGATGTGGAGCTGCCAGAGTGGCTTGGTGTAATCCAGAGGCGTGCTCATCAGATCGCCGGCGAGCTCTTCGAGCGCGGTCTGATCGCCGGGTGACGGCAGGGCGATGCGATGGATGTGTGAGCTGAGATCGAAGTGGGGATCCATCTCCCAGCGCGGCAGGCCGATGCCGAGACGCGGCTCACGGACCCGCTGCCGGAAGCGCCGATAGGTCAGGAAGCGCTGCTCGAGCGTCGCCTTGAGACGTTCGATATCGATGGGGCCGTCGAAGGTCATCACGCCGGTGATCATCGCCATGCTGGTCGGATCTTCCATGTGCCACCAGGCGGCATCCATCGGGGAAAACATCTCACTGTGCGAACGAGCAGCGGCCATGTAGTATCCTCCCGACAGGTCAACGGCTAGTAGGTCGTCAATGGTCAATTGATGGGTAGTTTAGGGCCTTGTGCCCGTTCAAACGCCCATAGGGCCTTGTGCCCGTTCAAACGCCCACGAGGGGCTATACTACAACGCATCAAGTCATGGTTGACGGACTACTAGGCTTTGCCGAAGCATACATCAGCAGGGGGCGCTTGTCAATCAGATTTGGCGCCCATAGAAACGATTTCGCCGCCCAAGAGCAGGCGGCGAAACAATTTCACAAATCAGATGAGCGGACGGGTCAAGTCAGGTAGTCGCGCAGCTTACGGCTGCGGCTGGGATGACGCAGCCGGCCCAGCGCCTGCGCCTCGATCTGGCGGATGCGCTCGCGCGTGACCCCGAACTTCTTGCCCACCTCTTCCAGGGTGTAGGAATAGCCGTCCACCAGCCCGAAGCGCAATTGCAGGATCCGCACCTCGCGCGGGGTGAGCGACTCGAAAATCTCATCGATCACCTGGCGCAGCATCGTCTGGGAGGCGGAATCGGTCGGGCTATCGGCCTCGGCGTCTTCGATGAAGTCACCCAGGTAGCTGTCTTCTTCTTCCCCCACCGGCATTTCAAGCGAAAGCGGTCGCTGCGACACCCGGATAATCTGCTCCACCTTGCGCGGCGGCACACCCAGCCGCTCGGCGATCTCCTCCGTCGTGGGATCGCGGCCCAACTCTTGGACGAGCTGGCGGCTGGTGCGCGTCAGCCGGTTGATCTGCTCGTACATATGGACGGGCACGCGGATGGTGCGGCCCTGGTCGGCGATGGCGCGCGTGACCGCCTGGCGAATCCACCAGGTGGCGTAGGTGCTGAATTTGTAGCCGCGACGATAGTCGAACTTCTTGACGGCACGGATGAGACCGATATTGCCTTCCTGGATCAGGTCAAGGAACGGCACCCCCCGGCCGACGTACTTTTTGGCGACGCTGACCACCAGGCGGGAGTTCGCCTTGATGAGATGCTCCTGCGCCGCCTGGCCATCTTTGACCGCGCTCAGCAGGCGATCGCGTTCGTGCGGGTCATCGATGCCCTGGGTCAGCCGCAGCCGTGCGTCCTTCCCGCGTTCCATCCGCTTGGCCAGGGAAACCTCTTCCTCGGCAGTGAGCAGAGGCACCCGGCCGATTTCCTTGAGATAGAGACTGATCGAGTCGTCGATATCGATCAAATCCAAGTCGATATCGAGTTGGCCGGGTTCGACCGCTTCTTCATCCGCGGCCTCCTCGGCATCGCCATCCTCTCGGAAAGGCCCCACGTCAATGCCCTGCTCGAAGAGGTTGGCGAAGATGTCGTCAAGTTGCTCGATGTTGGTTTCGGCGTCGGGGAACGCGCTCAGGACATCGTCGTATGTGACGAAGCCTTGATCGCGGCCCAGGGTAAGTAGTTGCTCGGCAGCCTCTGCCGAGCGCGCAGCCGGATCATCGATGGGTTCGAAGTCGTTGCTGTATTCGAAATCTGTGGGCTGTGCGCTCATGGGCCAACTCCTTGGAACCGGTTTCGCTAGTGCGAGCCGCAAATGCCCCGTTCGGCTCGACGGTGCGCTGTGCTTGCGTAACCAGCTTACGCTCGTGACTATCAAGGGCAGCGGGTGGACGAATCACCTCTGTGCAACAACCGGTTCATTTTGAGAAGAACAACCTGGCTGTTCTCTCTCGTCAGTAGCATTATAACGTCTTATGTCATGGAGAAACGTGATCTGGGTTACTACTTCGACGCTAGTCGCCGGCGGTTTCCCCGATCGGCGCCTTGAAATCGTAAATCCCATCATCGATGCCCCAGACGGCGCCGCATCCCTGGCAATTGAGGGTCTGAGGAGTTTCGGTCAGCGCGGTTGCCAGGCATTGCGGGCACCGAAACAGCGCAGTCGCTGCTTCGGTGCCATTGATCGTCGTGGTGGCTCTCACAAAGATACTGGGTGTCAGCTTCCACCACGCCCCAATACGTTGGATCGCGCCGTCGGCGGCTGCAAGGGTCTGCGGCGAGATAGCTCGCTTCAAAGCCGGATGGCGGAAATGCGAGACAGCCAGTTCAGCGTCGATGGTGAATCCGGCACGTTGCAACTCGTGAGTCATCCACGACGGATGGAAGTCAAAGTTCAGCGCCGCAAACTCGTACGGTTCAGGCGCGAAGGGCGACCATGCTTGCTTGCGGCTGGCATACCGTGCGAGTGCCTTCAAGTTGCGTTTGTTTGCATACTCCAGCGTATACGCGCCACCGCTGCGTAACACAGTTGCGATCTCGCGCAACGCCGCTGGGACGTCCTCAAGGTGGTGCAAGACGCGTATCGTCACGACGGTATCGCAGATTGCTGGGGCAAACGGTAAGCGATAGAGATCAGCGGCAACATAGAGGAAACGACCGGACCGCCCGAGTCGTTCCTGCGCCACGCGCAGGCCGGACATGGCATAGTCCAAGAGGATCACCTGTTCGTACCCGCCGTACAGGTCAACCAGGCGGCCGAACCCTGCGCCTAGCTCAAGCAGTCGCTGCCCACGTGGGGGAAGCAGTCGCTTCAGCGCGATGCGTTCCGCAAGGTCTTCGTACTCTCGGCCTTGGTCGGCCCAGAAACGGGCTCGATAGCTGGTGCCCTCGTAGTCACAGATGGCATGATCGTGTGTTGAAACCGGCTCGGCCAACCAGGCCCCCGTGTTTCACGTGAAACTTTTCCGGGCTACATGTTCCACGTGAAACATTGAAATACGCGTAATGGGCGGTGGATACCCACCGCCCATTACGGCTTGCGCTTCTGCGTTCTTATTATAACACGCCTTGTCAATACTTTAGCGTATTATTGTGTAGCAATGACAACCAAGAAGAGCGTATCCGCCCGGTCATCCCCTGGGCGCGCACCTCATACACCGTCTCGTTGCGAGAAGCACCCGGCTGGGCCTAGGTCGGGCCGGTCGTGCTTCTGTGGCGATAGACGATGCGGCCGCGGGTGAGATCATACGGTGACAACTCGACCCGCACGCGATCGCCAAGCAGTACCCGGATGTAGTACTTGCGCATCTTGCCCGAAAGGTAGGCTAACACTGAGTAGCCGTTCTCCAGCTCGACGCGAAAAGTCGTATTGGGTAATGACTCGGTGATCTTGCCCTCGAGGGTCAGCTTTTCTTCTTGTTTCGACATGACTTTCCCCTCCCGAAGTGGGGGTGATCACACGCCTGCAAACAGACGCTAGGTCGGGTTAGCGGATGCTCTCCCGGCTCTCACGCCGCCGCTGCGCCTGACGCGCCTTGCGGATCGCTTTCTGCTTCTTGAGCCGACGCAACTCACTCGGTGCTGTGAACCAGCGCTTCTTGCGAACGGTGGGCAGAATCCGCTCTTTCATGACTTCCTTGCGAAAGCGTTTGAGCAGCGACTCCTGGGATTCCCCGGCACGCAAATTTACAGTAGCCATGCAGTGTCACCTCCCTCCCCGCCAACAGTTAGTCCGCACCGTCCCCACTTAACAACATGAAGCCTCACCGGTGGGTGAGGCCCCTATCGCACTCGAGTAATCTGGTTCGCCGGCAACCATCCCGCCAATTTTCGGAACGCGTCTTTCCCCCGTCCCGATGATCAGGCGCTCAAGAAATGCCAACTCCTCCGCTCAGACCACGTGTGCTCCTGCCGTGGATACGTGCACGGTCCTAGGGCCAAGCTAGAGTATAGCCGAAGCGGGTAGACTTGTCAAAAACAGCTCAGGGTTTACTGCCGGAAGCTGCGTCGCGTAGCTCCCGCATCACTCGCCGCCAGATCGCCTGCACGCTCTGCGCCGCCGATGGCGGAATGGGTCGGCGATCATAGCGCGCCGCCAAAAAGGCCTCGGTCAATGCCTCAACATCTTCTTCAGCGTCGGGCCATTGGGTTTCGAGATGCTGCGCAAACTCCGCAGGGGTCTCGTGCGGTCGCCTGATCAGCCCCTGCTCGGCGGCGCGGCCCACCATGCGCAGATAGAAGTAGCGCACCCGGTCGCGCGGCGTCAAGGCGCTGAGGCGTACAGCGGGTGCTGCCGACGCTGCGGCGCCGCCCCCGTGGGGGAGTTTGATGCGTTGCCCCAGCGCGTGGGCGGCAGCCTGGATGGCGGCTGAGGCTCCGGCCCAGCGCGCACGCCACCAGTAGCGCAGGCGCAGCAGCCACTGTGCTGGTCGTCCCCTCAGTAGCCCATGCGCGTTCAGATAGGTCAGCCCAAAGTAGGCGATCACCAACGCGATGACGATCCACAGCACGGCTCCGCCCAACCAATCAGGCAGCCGGCTGACCGCTTCCGTCTGCGTCGGAATTGCCAGCGGTTGCATTTGCTCTGCGGGCGACTCAGATTGGGACTGAAACAGGAAACGCAGCGGCCACAGCAGGAATGTTAGGAGCGCGAGCAACAGGAAGAAGAGCAGGTACATCATCCGCATAAAGAATGCGAGCAGCGCCTCGATTGCCATGGCAAGCCAGCTGGTGGTGCCTATCGGCAGCAACGCCGCGATGAGCCCCACCAGCAGCACGGCAAGCAGGCTGTTGGTTTGCCAGCGCTGGAGCACAATCGGCTGCACGTCGACATCCTGATTGAACCAGCGACCGCGCAGCACCGCCAGCCGGCCCTGGCTGATCAATAGCAGGCCAGCAAGGAAGTAGCACAGAAGTGCCAGCACCAGCTCCGCTGAGAAGCCGAGGCTGCTCAATCCGATCCGGATTCGGCCGCCATCGGAAAGTCCCAGATCGACTTGTGACAGCGATGCGAAGAGCACCAGCACGAACCCGCCGACCATCCAACGCGCCGCGAAGCGCCCCAGGATGTCGCCCCGCGAGGTGGCGCGGCCGGCCCGCACCTCACTGCGGCTTTCTCCCCAGGCATGGCTATCGTGCGCGGCGATCTCGTCAGGCTGGAGCGCCAGGTCAAGAAAGTCGCCGGTGATGCCGATTGCCAGGCCCCACGCCATGACAATCCAGATGCCGAAGAAGAAGAACTGACCATCGAGGATGGCGACCGGTTGGCGCAGCCACAGCTTCAGATCCTCCTGGCTGGGCCAGCCGGCCGAGAAGGCCCACACCGCGATGCGGAAGAGCACCAGGAGGAGGAGGATCTCGCCCAACCGGAAAACCAGCCCGCGCCGATCGCGCCAGTTGGGGCGACCGAGGCGCAGCGTGCTGTAGACCCCCTCCAGTGCTGCGGCCAAGGCGAAAGGCAGCACATAGCCGAGCCGCCACGTCGTGCCCGCGACGCGGAGGAGCGCAACCGGCCCGGCGACCAGGCTCGCCGCGACCAGGGCGATCAGAATAGGCCGAAACAGGCTGCCCACCCATGGCGCGTCGAAGAAGTCCCGGTAGTCGGATTTGCGCCGTGATGGCGCCCCAGGGGCTTCATCTCTGCTCATGCCCGGCGCCCTTTCACGAGGTGATAGCCAGGCGCTGGTTGGCGCCCCAACGTTTCAGGTCACTCTCGTTTGCGACTAGGTGCGCGGTCAGGCCCAGGCGGCGAGCCCGGTCACGGATCACCCCGAACTGGCCGTGTGGCTCGACGACCACCAGCACCGGGTTGAGCCCTGCGCGCATCAGGCGGTGGAGGGAACGACAAATCGTCTCGTCGCCCGTCGGGCTGACGGCGATAATGGTCGTGCCCCAACTCAGATCCAGCGCGGCCGTGGGCAGCCAATCGGCCAACGGCGTGCTGTCCGCAGTCTGGACGCGCGCCAACCACTCCAGCAGCTTCATCAAATGGACGCGGCCGAGCCGGGGCGGGATCGTCCACTGGGTCATGTGGGATAACGGATC
>JALOOE010000187.1 GCA_025454565.1 Anaerolineae bacterium | reverse complement strand
ACGCACCGATGCCGTCATCGCCAGCTTCGACCGCACCTTCGTCTATCGCAAGCTCCAGATCGCGTTCGATGCGATCCGGGCCGGCGCGCGCTTCTTCGCTACGAACGGCGACCGCTACTGTCCCGTCCCCGGCGGCGGCGAGCCGGATGCCGCCGCGATGATCGCAGCTATCGAGGCGTGCACAAACACGAAAGTGGAAGCAGTGGTTGGGAAGCCGTCGCGCTATATGGTTGACGCGATCCTCGGCGTGCTAGGGCTGCCGCCTGAACGCTGCATCATCACCGGTGACCGGCTCGAAACCGACGTGGCGATGGGGCTGAACAGCGGCATGGCCGCGGCGCTCACGCTGACGGGAGCAACCGATGAGGCGGCGCTCGCCAGATCGGACATCAAGCCCGACTACGTGCTGCGCCAACTGGGCGATCTGCTCACCGAATAGAAGGCCGCCATGCGGGAATCAGTGCATCAGTTGGCTCTGCTCATCGGCGCACCCTGGCGTGGGGAAGCCGCCATGCATGGCGATGTGCAGGCATTCTACGACGCGTTGACCGGCCGTGGGTTGTCGTCCGACGATCTGCTCGTGCTGGAGGGCCGGCTGGATCGCAAGCTGGTGCTGGATTTCCTGGCTGCGGTTCAATCCCGAGTTTCCAACTGGGAGCGCGGCAATCTTTTCCTCTATTACAGCGGACACGGCGCTTACACTCCAATGGACGTGACCGCTGTCGCCACGGCCGAGCCGGCGCTTGTCTTCGCCCCGGATGACCTGGACGACCCGTCGCGTTGGGTGGCATGGCGCGACCTATTCGGCGCGTTGGCGCTTCCAGCCGGCGTGCGCCTGGCGCTGTTGCCCGACTGCTGACACACGAACCTGTTGGCCGGCCGGGCGCCGGCGGGAGCCACAGCACTGGTCATGCAGGCGCTGCCGGGGGCCGAGCTGACATGCCGGGCTGGGAATTACGTCTTCGGGTGGGGCCGGGGGATGCAGGAACGTGGCGTGGTCTCCTACTACGCAGCGCGCGCAATGCCGGAGGCGCATACATTCGAGGCTTGGCTGGCGGGCATCGCGGGGCTGATCGAGGCTGACGCGCGTTCCGGGCGGCTTCCCAGGACGCATCGGCCGGCGCTTCACGTGCTCGGTGATACCGCCACTCCGCTCATCGGCGTCCCGGTCGCCAGGTGATCAAGCTTCGCCGTGGCGATAAAACTTCACATAAGCCTTCTCGATCGTCGCCAGACCTTCATCGATCGCGCCGTCCACTGAGGCGAGGAAAGCCTCGAGTTTCTCGCGTGTATCCACGATCTCGACGATGATCGGCAGATCCTCGGACAGGCGTTCGATCTTGAAGGTGTGAATTCGGCTGTGCGCGCCGAAGCCGCAGATGCCGCGCAGGACGGTCGCGCCGGCAAGGCCTTGTCGGCGGGCTTCGAGCACGAGCCACTCGAACAGGGGGTGGCCTGCGTAGCGATCGCTTTCGCCGATGAAGATGCGCAACAGGGAACCTTGCTCAGGCAGTTCCATGACTACCGCCAAATCGCCGTAACGATGCTGCGGCCCAACCAGACGGCGCCGAGTCCCAGGAAGAGCTGGGCTGCCATATTGACTACGGCTCGCAGGGTATCGCCTTCCCGCAGGAAGTTCATCGTCTCGTTGCTGAAGGTGGAGAAGGTGGTGAAGCCGCCCAGGATGCCCACGAAGACAAAGAGGCGAGCTTCCGCCGTGAACACGCCGCGGTTTTCGGCCAAAGCCGACAGCGCGCCGATGACCAGGCATCCGAGGACGTTGACTGCCAGCGTGCCGTAGGGAAACTGCACGCTCCCGCTGGCTTGCTGAACATAGCCGCCGACCACGTAGCGCAAGACCGATCCGAGGAAGCCGCCGGCGCCGACGAGCAGCAGGCGATACAACTCAATCACTGTTCGACATCGCAAAGACCGACGCTCACGTGCAGACCACCGAGTTGTCGGTACCGTACTTGTTCAACCGGTATTTGTCGGCGTGCCAGTCGTTGTGCCAATCGCGACCGTTCACCAGGTAGCGGAACTCGTACTCCTTGCCTGTCGGAAAGAGCATGGAGATCCGCCACTTGCCATCGGCTCGACTCTGGCGCATCTCGTCTTTGGTCGAATCCCACTCGTTGAAGTCGCCGACCAGGTTGACCCGTTCTGCCCAAATGCTCGAGGGCAACTCGAAGGTGACCTGGACTTCCTGGTTGTTAGGAAGGGGCTCTTTGTAGATCATGGCGCGGCCTCGTTGCAGCGACAAAGTTGCTTAGGCAGAAGGGGTCTCGCGCGTCCGACAGGGTGATGCAGACCTGTGATTGACACACAGGCCCTCCCACGTTTCTCCCCTTCGCCTCCGGAGTTGAGCTGATTATAGCACGGACTTGACGAAACGCGCAATCCCTCGTAAAATCGCGGTGTCATCGGTGATGAGCCGGCCCGCGGGCCGGCTCATGCGCGAGTTGGCGTCTAGCGGTGTGGTATGTTCGAGAATCTGCAAACCAAACTTAATACGGTTTTTGACAAGCTCGCATCCCGAGGCAAGCTCTCCGAGCAGGACGTGGAGTTGGCACTGCGCGAGGTGCGCCTGGCGCTGCTCGAGGCCGATGTCAACTTCAAGGTCGTCAAAGAGCTCGTCGGACGCGTCAAAGAGCGGGCTATCGGCGTCGAGGTAATGAAAAGCCTGACGCCGGCGCAGCAGGTCGTCAAAATCGTCCACGAAGAGCTGCTCAAGACGCTGGGCGAGCCGTCAAAACTCGATCTGTCCGGACCTGCGCCGCACGTAATCATGCTGCTCGGTTTGCAGGGCGCCGGCAAGACGACGATGGCCGGTAAGCTGGCGCTGACGCTGCGTAAGAGCAACAAGCGTTCGCTGTTGGTCGCCGCCGACACCTATCGCCCCGCCGCCGTGACGCAGCTCGAGGTGTTGGGCAAGCAGCTTGACATTCCGGTTTTCAGTGAAGGCACGAAGGTGCCGCCGCCGGAAATCGTCACTCATGCGCTGCGCCGGGCGCGCGAGGGCGCGTACGACATTGTCATCCTGGATACGGCGGGCCGCCTGCAGATCAACGACGACATGATGCGCGAGCTCGAAGAGATCAGGGCCATTGCCAAGCCGCAAGAGATCCTGCTTGTGGCGGATGCCATGACCGGCCAGGAAGCGGTGAACGTCGCCAAGGGCTTTCATGAGCGCGTGCCGCTTACCGGGCTGATCCTCACCAAGGTGGACGGCGATGCGCGCGGCGGCGCCGCGATCTCCATGCGCGAGGTGACGGGTGTCCCGATCAAATTCCTGGGCATCGGCGAAAAGCTCGACGCCTTGGAGCCGTTCCACCCCGACCGCCTGGCGACGCGTATCTTGGGCATGGGCGATGTGCTCACGCTGATCGAGAAGGCCGGCGAAAATATCAACAAAGACGATGCTGAGCGCATGAGCCGCAAGCTCGTCAAGGGTGAGTTTGACCTGGAAGACTTCTTGCAGCAGTTGCAGCAGGTCAAGAAGATGGGGCCGCTGACTCAACTCCTGGAAATGGTTCCGGGAATGGGTCGGATGACGAAGGATATGGCCCCTGAAGTGACGGACAAGCAGTTCGGCCAGATCGAGGCGATCATCAACTCGATGACGCGCGACGAGCGGCGCGATCCCCGCCTGCTCAACGGCAGCCGCAAGCGACGCGTGGCCCGCGGTTCAGGCGTCACCGTGATGGAAGTGAACGATCTGCTAAACCAGTTCCGGCAGATGCAGCGCCTGATGAAGCAGCTCGGTCAGGGCGGCGGACGCGGCATGCGCGGCGGGCTGATGGATCTATTCCGTGGATAACCCATCGTTTCTCTAGCCAGGAACGGCGGTAACCAGTATTCGGGACCCTCGAAGTCCCATATCAACAAGGAGCATGTGAAAATGGTTCGCATTCGTCTGAGTCGACACGGCGCCAAACGGCAGCCGGTGTATCGTGTTGTGGTGGCCGATCAGCACTCCCCTCGTGATGGCCGCATCGTCGAGAACCTCGGGTATTTCAACCCGCGCACCGAACCTGAAACCATCAGCATCGACGTAGAACGCGCTCGCTACTGGATCGGTGTGGGTGCGCAGCCCAGCTATGCCGTCGAGCGTCTGCTCAAGGCCGCTGGTGTCTTCGTCGCCCAGGCCGCGCCGGTCGCCTGATCGTCGGTCGAAGGTCGAAGGTTGAAGGTTGAAGGTCGATGAAGAGAACCTGCAGCCTGGAACCTGCTCACCTGGAACCCGAAAGGAGACTGAGCGGTGAAAGAGAAAGAGCTGGTAGAGTATATCGCCAAATCGCTGGTGGATAGCCCGGACAAGGTCTTTGTGAAGGAGACCCACGGCGGCAGCGTCACCGTCCTCGAATTGCACGTGGATCAAGAGGATATGGGGCGTGTGATCGGCAAGGATGGGCGTGTGGCGAATGCGATCCGCACGCTATTGAAGGTGGCATCCGGAGATCACCGCGTGGTGCTGGAAATCGTGTGAACGACGAGCGAACGCTGAAAGCCGGTCACAGATTCCCATCTTTCAGCGTTCGGTAGTGCTCAGACACGAGGGTGCTGCAAAGCGCCCTCGTGTCGCGTCAAGGAGAGTTGTATGGCTCCCGCAAAATCGAAGACGCAAAGTTATCTCGCTATCGGTCAGATCACGAGTGCGCACGGCATCAGGGGCGAGGTGAAGGTGCTGGTGATGACCGACTTCCCGGAGCGATACCGTGCAGGGGCAAAGGTGTATCTCGGCACGTTCGCCGATTGCACGCCTACTGAGATCGAGGCGTCGCGGCCGCACAAGGGGATGATGCTGGTGAAGCTGTCCGGCGTGCCGGACCGCAATGCTGCCGAGACGTTGCAGGGTCAGTATCTGATGATCCCCGACGAGCAGGCGATGCCGCTCGGCGAGCATGAAAACTACGCGCATGATCTGATCGGATTGGCGGTTGAGACCCAAGATGGCAGGCCACTTGGCACATTAGTTGAGATCTTGTTCACACGCGCCAATGATGTGTACGTCGTAGCCGGTCTTGAAGGTGAAATCCTGCTTCCGGCGTTGCGCGAAGTGATTTTGAGGGTCGATTTGGCCGCTAGAAAGATCATCGTCGCCGTACCTGAGGGATTGCTGGACGCAGAAGAAGATTGACAAATCCAGTGCCATCGAGTATGCTGGCAATTATTGAGTATATCTACTTTATCGGGTGAGGGCGTGCCGGTGGATCCGCTGGCCTATTGGATCGGCTTCAATCGCGTGCGCGGGATCGGTCCGGCGCGCTTGCGAGCGCTCTTGGACTACTTTGGCGCGGTCGATGCGGCCTGGGAGGCTTCGGCTGATGCGCTGCGCGAAGTTGGGCTCGACCGCCGATCTCTGACCAACCTGCTGCAGGCCCGCGCCGAACTGGATCTGGCCGACGAGCTGCGCAAGATCAAAGAGGCCGGCGTTCAGGTTTTCACCTGGGAAGACGACAGCTATCCTCAGCGGCTGAAGGCAATCAGCGACGCGCCGCCCGTGTTCTATGTTAAGGGGGAGTTAGGCCTGGCGGACGATTGGGCGATTGCCATGGTGGGGCGAGGTGGCCAAGAAGTTGGCGACCGAACTTGCTCGCGCCGGTGTGACCGTTGTCAGCGGCCTGGCACGTGGTATCGATGGGCAGGTCCATCGCTCAGTCCTGGATGCGGGCGGCCGCACAATCGCCGTGCTCGGTTCCGGCGTAGATATCATCTACCCGTGGGAGCATCGTAAGCTGGCCGAAGACATCGTCGCTCAAGGCGCGCTGATCAGCGAATACGCCCTGGGAACGCAGCCCGAAGCCAACAATTTCCCGCCGCGTAACCGGATCATCAGCGGCTTGAGCCGCGGGGTGATCGTGGTAGAGGCCGGCGAGAAGAGCGGCGCGCTCATTACCGCCGATTTCGCGGCGGAGCAGGGGCGCGATGTGTTCGCAGTGCCGGGCAGCATCTTCCAACGGGGAAGCGCCGGCACCAATCGACTCATCCGGGACGGCGCGACCCCAGTGCTCTCGGTCGACGACGTCCTCCAGGCTTTGAACATGACGACAGTCGTGCAGCATGTCGAGGCGCAGATGTTGCTGCCCACGGACGCCACCGAGATGCAACTGTTCGACCTGCTCACGGAAGAGCCGATGCACGTCGATGAGCTTGGCCGAGCTGTGGAGTTGCCCATCGCTCAGGTCACCAGCGCATTGGCGCTGATGGAACTGAAGGGGCTTGTCCATCAGGTTGGCGGGATGAACTACGTGCGAACGCGCGAGTCAAGGCCGGAATACACGTTGGGCTGAACCGTGGAGGATTCGTAACGATGTTGTACGCTGTGATCATGGCCGGAGGATCGGGCACGCGACTTTGGCCGTTAAGTCGCAAAGGCGCCCCAAAGCAAGCGTTGAAGTTGATCGGCGAGCGCACGATGTTCCAGCATGCCGTGGATCGACTCGCGCCGCTCTTTCCGCCGGAGCGCATCTTCGTCGTGACCAGCCCGGCGATGGCCGAAGTGCTGCGGCCGCAGACGCCAGATGTGCCTCCCGAAAACTTCATCCTAGAGCCGTCCGGCCGCGACTCGGCGCCGGCGGCCGCGTTGGGTGCGATCCACCTGCTGCATCGCGATCCGGATGCGATCATGGCGATGCTTACGGCCGATCATTTCATTGCAGATACTGCTGGCTTCCGGGCCGCGTTATCGGCGGCCGCGACGATCGCTGCTGATGGCACGATTGTTACGATGGGCATCCGGCCCACCTTCCCGTCCACCGGATTCGGCTATATTCGGCTCGGCGATTCGCAGATCATCGCGGATGGGTTTCCTGTGTACGCCTCGGCCGGTTTTGTGGAGAAGCCCGATCAAGCGCTGGCAGTTCATTTTCTGGACAGCGGACGTTATGTGTGGAACAGCGGCATGTTCGTCTGGCGCGCCGATCGGTTGATGGAGGAGTTCGCCATTCAGTTGCCCGAATCGTACGGCGCGCTGAGCCGCATCGCGGCCGGGTTGAGCGCCGCCGATTCTCGCCGTGTGCTGGAAACCGAGTGGCCCCAGGTGCAGAAGATTTCCATCGATTACGGCATCATGGAGCATGCTGCCGGCGTGTCGGTGATCCCCGTGGAGATTGGCTGGAGCGACATCGGCAATTGGGCTTCGCTACTCGATGTGCTGCCTGCCGATGATCGCGGCAATGCCGTCATCGGGGAGGTAGTGCTGAGCGATGCGCGGAATTGTCTGGTGCGCAGCGGCGGCCGGTTGGTTGCTGTAATCGGGCTGACAGATCTGGTGATCGTCGAGAGAGTGAAACTGAACTGAGTGCGTACTGTATGAAGTGCCGGACGAGCCGGGCGCTAAAGGATCCGCAACCTGTCTTCATGGAAAATGGGAGACCGGCGACACGTGGCGTTTGCCCTGAGTGCGGCACTGGGATGTTCAAAATCGGTTCGACCCCGGCGCACGCCGATCTGCCCAAGCCGGAAATTCAGCAAGTCAGCAGATCGGCAAAGCGCGAAGCCGGCAAGGAAGCGGTGACTCAGGCGGCATCCGATGCGCCGTCTCCGAGCGCGCCTCTGACAAAGGAAGCGCAGGCGTATTGCGTTAAGTGCAAAGCGATGCAGCCTCTAGCCGAAGGCAAAGCGATCTTCATGGCGAACGGTCGTCCTGCGGCGGTGGGTCTGTGCGGCGTTTGCGGCACGAAACTGTTCAAGATCGGCGCCACCGCGGACCACGCCGGGCTGGAGAAACCGGTAGTTCAGCAAGTCAGCAAATCAGCAAAACGCACCACCGACGCGAAGACGAATCAGCGAACCAGCGAATCAGCGAAGAAAAGCAAGGCAGCGATCGCAAAACATAGTGCGAGTTCGCAATTCGCAATTCGCAATTCGCAATCCCTGAGCGGCAAGCTCGTCATCGTCGAATCGCCGGCCAAGGCACGCACGGTGGGCCGCTTCCTGGGCAAGAACTACGAGGTGCGGGCTTCAGTGGGGCATGTGCGCGACCTGCTCAAATCGAAGCTGTCGGTCGATCTCGAACACGACTTCGCGCCCAGCTATCGCGTCCCCGACGAGAAGAAAGAGATCGTCAAGTCGCTACATCAGGCGGCGGCCGGCGCGCGCCAAGTCTATCTGGCGACTGATCCGGATCGTGAAGGCGAGGCCATCGCCTGGCATCTATTGGAGGCCGCCCAGATTCCTGTTGAGCGGGTACAGCGCGTAGTCTTCCACGAGATCACCAAGCACGCCATCGACGAGGCGTTCGCGAACGCGCGCGAGATCGACATGCGTCTGGTCGACGCCCAGCAGGCGCGGCGCATCCTGGACAGGCTGGTCGGCTATCAGGTGAGCCCGCTGTTGTGGGATCGGGTGAAGAGTCGCCTGTCGGCCGGACGCGTGCAAACGGTGGCGCAGCGGCTGATCGTCGAGCGCGAGCGCGAGATCAACGCATTCGTGGCTGTAGAGTACTGGTCGATCGATGCAGAACTGGCCCAGCGGACGACGCAGGGCCAGTCGCCGCGGCCCAGCTTCATGGCGCGTTTGATCCGCATCCGCGGCCAGGAGGCCGACCTCAAGAATCGGGCTGACACGTTCGCCATCGTCGGTGATCTGGAGCGCTCGACCTATGGCGTCGCGTCGGTGAAGCGGGGCGAGCGCCGACGCCGGCCCAATCCGCCTTTCACCACCAGCACGCTCCAGCAGGATGCCGGTCAACGGCTCGGCATGACGGCGCAGCGCACCATGCGCACCGCGCAGGATCTCTATGAAGGGATCGACATCGGCGAAGGCGGCGCAGTTGGCTTAATCACTTACATGCGCACCGACAGCGTCAATGTGGCCCAGGAAGCCCAGGCGGAGGCGCGCGCGTTCATCAGCGAGACCTATGGCGCCGACTTTATCCCGCCGGAGCCGAACGTCTACCGGACGCGTTCGAAAAACGCTCAGGAGGCGCACGAGGCGATTCGACCTACATCCAGCCGGCGGACGCCTCAGAGCCTGCGCGACAAGCTGACGCGGGAGCAGTATCGCCTCTATGAGCTGATTTGGCAGCGCTTTGTTGCCAGCCAGATGGCCGCGGCGATCTACGACACCCTGACGATCGACGTGGATGCGGGGCGACCGGATTCGGGCGAGCGCCCGTATCTGCTTCGGGCGAGCGGCTCGAAGGTGCGCTTCCCCGGCTTTCTTGTGGTCTACACCGGCGGCGCGTCCGGGCCGAGTGATGATGAGTCGCGCCTGGCGGAGGGTAAACGGCCGGCGACAGAGAGTCGCGTTGCAGCCGGCGGCAATGGCGCCGAGACGCATCCCGGAACCTCCAGCGAGGTCGTCGAAAGCGAGCAAATGCCTGATCTGTCGGTCGGAGAACTGCTCGATCTGCTGCGACTCCTGCCGGAGCAGCATTTCACTCAGCCGCCCCCGCGGTTCACCGAGGCGACACTGGTCAAAGCGTTGGAAGAGAATGGCATCGGCCGGCCCAGTACTTATGCCAGCATCATCTCGACCATCATCGACCGGGGCTATGTGGAGCGGCAGGATCGAAAACTGCTCCCAACGGAACTGGGCTTCACCGTCAATGATCTGTTGGTCCAATACTTCGATACGATTTTCGACGTCGGTTTCACTGCGACGATGGAAGAGCATCTCGACGGCATCTCGCGCGGCGAGGAGCAGATGGTGCCGGTGCTGCGCGAGTTCTACGGTCGTTTTGGGCCGCAGCTCCAGCACGCCGAGCGTACCATGGCGAAGGTGGCCGTTGAGCCGGAGAAGTTGGGTGAACCATGTCCTGATTGCGGCGGCGATCTGGTGATCAAGCAGGGACGGTTCGGCAGGTTTGTCGGCTGCGCCAACTATCCGACCTGCCGCTTTACTCGGCCGATTGTTAACAAGGTTGGCGTGAAGTGCCCGAAGGATGGCGGTGACCTGCTCGCTTCGTTTCCTGGCGCAGGCCGCTGCCTCAACCTTGCCCGAAATGCCAGGGAATGCTGGCCGTCGCCAGCAAGGAATGGGCCGAGTGTATGACGTGCCATGAGCGCGTGAGAATGGAACGCCTCCAGACGGAGCCGGCGTGAGCTCGGGCTTCGTGTAATGTGCAGTATCTTGTCTGGGAGTGCTGCAAAATTGCTGATTGCCCTTGGCGGCAACTATCATGCAGGAATATTTTGACCGATATATCAAGTATCTAGTCGCCGAGCGCAACGCGTCGCCGCACACGCTTGCGAATTACCGTCGCGAGATAGCCGAGTTCATGGCGTTTGCGCAGGAGCAGGGCATCGAATCGTGGCAGCGGGTGACGCCGGCGTTGCTGCGGCAGTGGCTGGCGCTGCTGCACAGCCTGGGCTATGCCAAGGCCAGTGTCGCTCGTCGTGTGTCTGAGCTGCGGGCGTTCTATACCTATCTGCATAGCCGTGATCTGGTGGAGGCCAACCCGGTCAATGCGATTTCCTCGCCTAAATTGCCCCAACGCCTGCCGCGGCCGCTGAGCGCCGAGGAGGTTCAGGCGCTGCTGGCGGCGCCCGATCTGTCTACGCCGCAGGGTCAGCGTGATCGAGCGATGTTGGAGCTGTTGTACGCCGGCGGGTTGCGCGTCAGCGAGCTGCTGGCGTTGGATGTCGGCTCGGTGGATCTAGCCCAGGGCGAGGTGCGTGTGCTGGGCAAGGGCGACAAGGAGCGTATCACGTTGATCGGGAAACCGGCGGTGACTGCGCTGCGCGCGTATCTTGGCGACGGGCGTATGCAGTTGTTGGCGGCGGGCGCGTCCGGTAGTCGCCGTGTGGAGGCGCTGTTTCTCAACCGGTTCGGCACTCGCTTGTCGGTGAGTATGTTCACCCGCACGTTAGGCGACTATGCCGTCGAGGCCGGCATCGAGCACGCGGTGACGCCGCACATGCTGCGACACAGCTTCGCTACCCACATGCTCGACGGCGGCGCCGACCTGCGCTCTGTGCAGGAGCTCCTGGGGCACGAGAGCCTGGGAACAACACAGATTTACACGCAGGTCAGTCAGTCACATCTGCGCGACACGGTGCTCAACGCCCACCCGCGCGCACGAAAGCAGACCGAAAAATGACGAACGCTCCGCAAGCTACCACGACTCCCTCGCCGACCCCGGCACGCCTGACTCGGTTGCGTGAAGTGCTGCGCCAGCAACACCTCGATGCGATCCTGATCAGCCAGCCGGAAAATCGGCGCTATCTCAGCGGCTTCACAGGTTCGTCGGGTTGGCTGCTGATCTCGGCCGATCAAGCGCTCCTGGCTACCGACTTCCGCTATTACGACCAGGTTGCGCTGGAATCCCCTGATTTCGCCCTTGTGCAGATCAAGATGAAGCTCGCTGATCTCTTGCGGGGCATGGTCGAGCAGGCAGGCGCGCGCCGGATCGGTTTCGAGGCAGATCACGCGACTTATGATAGCGTCCAAGAGTGGTGCGAAGCCGTTCCCGACTGCGAGTGGGCGCCCACCAAAGGGCTGGTCGTCGGGCTGCGCGCAGTCAAGGACGCCGGCGAGCTGGCCGCGATGCGCGCCGCGATCGCGCTGGCCGATGCGGCGCTGGCTCAAGCGCTGCCCCAGATGCGGACCGGCATGACCGAACTCGAAGTCTCCTGGATCATCGAGAGTTATATGCGCACGCACGCCGCCGAGGGCGTGGCTTTCGAGCTGATCGTGGCTGGCGGGCCGAACGGCGCCCGACCCCATGCGCGGGCCAGCGAGCGACCGCTGCAAGCCGGCGAGCCGATCGTGATCGACATGGGCGCGCGGCTCAACGGTTACTGCTCGGATCTCACGCGCACCTTCTGCCTCGGCCAGCCCACCGAACCGGAACGGTTTTGGGAAGTCTACAACACGGTTTTGCGCGCACAGACAGCCGCCGAGGTCGCGCTCAGGCCCGGTATGACCGGCCAAGAAGGCGACGCCGTTGCTCGCGATCTGATTACGGCCGCCGGGTACGGTGATGCTTTCGGGCACGGCCTTGGCCACGGTGTCGGACTGGCAGTCCACGAGGAGCCACGTCTGTCGCGCATCAATCTTTCGCCCCTGGTTGCAGGCAGCTTGGTGACCGTGGAGCCGGGCATCTACCTGCCGGGATGGGGCGGAGTCCGCATCGAAGACATCGTGCTGATCACCGACGCCGGCATCGAGGTGCTGACCCGGGCGCCGAAAGAGCCGATTTTGCCGGGTTGACCCGTGACAGTTTCTGTGCCATAGTGAGGGTGTCATGGCTCCAGCGAAGCGTCGTATCAAGCCCCGGGTCTGGATCGGGCTGCTGAGTCTGTTAGCTGGGTTGCTGGTCGGGTGGCTGGTGATCGGGTGGTGGCTTTGGCCGGTTCAATGGACCGGCGCCTTGCCTGCCGATTTGGGTCCCGCTGATACGGAAAAATACTTCGATTTGGTCGCCGAGTCGTATCTCCTGAATCAGGATGTGAAGCTCGCCGAGAAGCGCCTTGCATCGTTTCCCGCTTCCCAGCAGGCGACCCTTCTGCAGGATGTACAGAAGCGGCTTGCGCATCGGCTGGAATACACCGACAACTACCTGGTGCTCGGCGCCGATCAGCGTCCCGGTTGGGAGGCGTGGCGCACCGACTCGATCATGGTGGTGGCGATCGATCCAAAAACCGAGCAGGTGGGGATCATCAGCATCCCGCGCGACCTGTATGTCGACATTCCCGGCTACGGCAAGGAGCGCATCAACTCGGTCGACTATATCGGTGAAAAGAAGAAGTATCCCGGCGGCGGGCCGGCGCTTGCCGCGCGCGTGATATCGGACACGCTGGGCATCCCCATTCAGCACCATGTCCGTATTGAGATGGAAGGGCTGGTGCGGCTGGTTGACGCACTTGGCGGCGTCGATGTGACGCTCGATTGCCCGCTCTATGAGCGCACGCCGAACGACTCCGCGCCGAAGGGCTACGTCGACTGGACGCTGCCGGCGGGGACGATCCATCTGAACGGCGATGCGGCGAAGAAGTTCGCCACCTATCGCTACGTCACCACTGATTTCGGGCGCACCCAGCGCCAGCAGCAGTTGATCTGGGCCATACGCAATCGCGCGTTGCAGGGGAACATCATCGCGCGTCTTCCTGAGCTTTGGAAGGCGATGTCTGATGTGTTCAGCACGGACTTGACGCTGGTGGATGCCATTAAGTTGGCAAACGTTGGCATCAGACTTAAGCCGTCCAACGTGCATGGGATGGTTTTCAGTGCTTCCGCGCTGAAGGATTTCGTGACCGACGAAGGGGCGCAGGTGCTAGTGGTCAAAGACAAGGCTGCGCTGGATAAGGCCAAAGAGGAGCTTTTCTTTCGCAAGACGCTGGAAGAGCTGGGTAAGAGCGAGCCGGGCAAACCGAAGCAGTGTCCGCCACCGCCCAAGCCCTGATTTCGCATTGCTCGGTGGTAATTATACGCCACAAATTGAGGAGGGTGAGATGTCCAGCAACGTCCAAAAGAGTCGACCGACGTGGGTTCTCCCCGTGATCGGATTTCTGATCGGGTTGCTGATCGGTTGGTGGGTGATCGGCTGGGGGATCTGGCCGGTGCAGTGGACGAATGCGCTGCCGCCAGATCTGCGGGCGGGCGAACGCGACGAATACCTGACGATGGTTGCAGAGTCCTACGCGGCGAGCGGGAACGGTGACATGGCGAAGAGCCGGTTGGCGACTTGGTCGCCACAGGCGCTATCCCGGGATCTGGCGAATCTGCAAACGCGTTTGGCCTCCAACCCGCAGCAGGCGGCGAAGGTGCTGGCGCTCTCGCAGTTGGTCGGAGCAGGCAGCACGACTGCGCCCGGCGCACAGGCTCCTGGCAAGGTCGCTCCTCCGACCGCTCGGCCTGGGGCAGCGCCATCCTCAGCATCAGGGACGGATACGGTTGAGACGCTCCGCACCGTCGGCACGGTCTTACTGTGGCTGGTCCTGTTCGGAGTCGCGCTCGCGGTGGTCGTCTATTTCTGGCGCCGCTGGCGTGTCGCTCATGCCGTACAACCGGGTCCAGTGATCGATGCATCGACGCGTCCGGCGCGATCTGTCCCGCCCGCGCAGCCATCGTTCAGTGATGTCAGCGCAGAGGAGGCGCAGTGGACGAGCAACTATCCGCCGCCGGTGCAGACCGACGATATGGAGCCGCTGGAACCGCCGGTTGAGCCTGAGCCGCCTGCGGCCGCGGTGGTCGCTGCGGCTTCTGCTGCCACTGCGCCAGCGCGTCCCCCAACCGGAACTGCGCCGACTCCGCCGAAGGTCACGCCGGCGGTGGCCGCGGGCGCCATGGTCGCGACGACCAAGGTGGGCGAATTCCGCCCGCATTACACGATGGGCGAGCCGGATTACGATGAGCCGTTCGACATCATCGACAGCGCAGGCGGTTATCTCGGTCAGTGTGGCCTGGAGTTGAACGATCCGGTAGGGCGCGGCCACGATCAGGCTGCCGCGCTGCAGGTCTGGCTGTGGGACACCAATGATCAGGACACCAAGGTCAAGGTGCTCATGAGCGAGGGCGCGTATCGGGATACGGCAATTCGCGACCAACTCAAGGGCGAGCATGAAGCCCTCTCGATCCGTCCAGGCGCCGAGTTTGAGTTGAACAGCTACAAACTGGTTCTGCGGGGTACGGTGGAGAAGCTAGAGTACGCCAACCAGGAGCCGGCGAACCTGGTGTTTTCGGATCTGCTGATCCGGCTCCAAGTGTACCGGAAGGCGTGATGCTGGAAACTGGAAGCTCGAAGCTGGTACGATCGGTCTGATGGTTTCTGGCTTCCAGCTTCGAGTTTCTCGCCTTCAGATCAGACGCGCGCCTCGGGATCGAATAGCTTCTTGTGCTCCGAGATTGCGTACCGATCGGTCATCCCGGCCAAGTAATCGCATATCACCCGTTCGGCTGAGTCCGATCCGCTGCGGATGCGCGCCTGTATCTCATATGGTAGCTGGAGCGGCTCTGCGAGGTACGCATTGAATAGCTCGGTGAGGAGCCGTTGCGCTTTGCCCGCCATGCGCATGACGCGCGGGTGGCGATAGAAGCTACTGAGCAGGAAATCCTTCAGTTCCCGATTCATCTCGAGCATCTCGGCTGAGAAACCGGCCATGTTGCTGCCAACCTCTCGAACATCCTCGACGCTCTTCACGTTGAGATCAGCCAGTTGCACTGCTGTCGTCGTGATAGCATCGGTGATCTCCAGGCCGATCAGACGGCGGACTGCGCGCGTGCGAAGCAGATCGTCCAGACGGCAGTCGACTCGCTCGTTGAGCGCCGCCATCACACTCTCCCAGATGGCTAACTCCCTAACCTGCAATGGATCCAACAGACCGCTGCGCAGGCCGTCTTCCAGATCCGACGTATTGTAGGCGATCTCGTCGGCCAGGTTAGCGAGCTGGCATTCGAGCGTACCGGCGAAGTGCGGCTCGTAACCGGTCGCATCCGTCACGTCGTAGTCGGTATCGTGCTTGACAAGTCCCTCACGCACCTCATACGTCAGATTGAGTCCTGGAAATTCCGAGTAGCGATCCTCTAGCAGCGTCACGATTCGCATCGTCTGGCGCTGATGGTCGAACCCGCCGTGACCCTGCATCAGTCCGTTCAGGGTCGTCTCACCGGTGTGCCCAAAGGCCGGATGCCCCAAATCATGCGCCAAACAAATCGCCTCGGTCAGGTCCTCGTTCGCGCCGAGTGCGCGCGCCAGCGAGCGGCCGATCTGCGCCACCTCAACTGTATGGGTGAGCCGATTCCGGTAGTGATCGCCTTCGTGGTAGACGAAAACCTGTGTCTTGTATTCGAGGCGGCGGAACGCGGTGGTATGAATGATGCGGTCGCGATCCCGCTGAAATGCGGTGCGATACGGATGCTCTTCCTCGCCGTGTGCGCGGCCGCGACTATCACCGCTGGCCAGGGCGTAGGAGGCCAGCATCGTCCGCTCGCGCGCCTCGATCTCGTTTCGGGTTAAGAACATGTCCCCTCCGGCGTCTATTGGGATGCAGTTGCCTGTGACCCCAACGTGCGTCCATGACGTTCGATTACGCCCGTGCCCGTTAGTCGCCGTTCGCAAGCCGTTGGAACTGCGCTTCGAGCGTGGGGATCGCGCTCAAATCTAGCTCGTCGATCTCCTCCGACGGGGTCTTCGTTTGGGCTATGATTGCCGAAATGATGCGATCAAGCGCTTGAGCGGGGAGATCGGGTACACGCACGATGTTGGAGCGTACTGGACGGCCCTCGATTGGCGTGTGGATGGCGAACGTAACCAGTGCCAAGCGGCCATCGGTCTTCAGTTTCGTGTAGATACGATGCCGCAACTGAGTGGCGCGACTCTCGGCGGCCCAGAAGCAGTAGAGTTTCCACAAACGTTCGCCTGGCTTGAGGTGAAGCAGATTATCCGCGAAGAGATCAGCGCGGACCTCAGGGCCAGCGGAGCATAACTCTGCGCAGGATTGGGTATCGAAGTCTGTAGTCATGGGTGCGGATGAGCCCCGGGTTTCGTTCTTCATTGTCTGCATTCTGCAATGACTATCAGCGAGCAGTGTACACCTCGATGAATTGGGTGTCAATAAGCGGCATCAGCGGTTCGGTAGCGCATACTGAGCTAACGCTGTCTGAGTCGCTCGAATCTGATTCAGCTCGACCTGCAACGATGCGCGCGCGGCCGCCGTTGCTGTGAGGTTCACCTGCGAACTCGTCGGAGTCCGCGTCGGTTGTGGGCGCGGCGTGGGCGTGGCGTTGTAAGGCGTCGGCGAGATGCGGGGCGCCGGCGTGTTCGTCGGAACGCGCGTTGGGCTAGGCGTCACAGATGCTGTAGGTGTCGCGAGTTGAGAAACGATCGCCGCCTCGCTGCGCTTGAGTGCATCTTGCGCTACCTGTCGGAGGTCGGCGGCCGTGGCTTGAGCCCGAGTCGCCTCCGCAGCCTGGGTGGCTGCGGAGCGCTCGCTGGCCGCGGCTGTGGCAGCATTGGCCCTAGCGGTAGCATAAGCCGCCGCTGCGCCCAACTCGCTTTGCTGGGCCTGTTGTTGCTGCCCGAACGCATAAAACAGGATCAGGCCGGCGACGATAAAGATGGCGATCAACGCGGTCATCAGCCGGCGCAGGCGCGAAATAGCGCGCGCCTGCTCCTCGGCCCGTTTCGCCTCGACTTCGGCCCGGAGGCGCTGTTCTTCGGCAAGCGCATGTGCTTGATCGAGCTCGCGTTGCCGGGCGGCCTCGCGCTCCTGGGCGCGGCGCTGCGCATCCGTCTGGCTTGTCTCCACGAACGCGGTTTCAAGCTCAGTGAGATCGGTGAACTTCAGCGCCTCTTCGAGAAGCGCGCCGCGCAACAGGCCCGAAGGATCCCGATTCAGGCGCGCCCATTGCTCCGCCGAGGCGGACAATTGCAGGCGAGCGCGCAGCCGGACGCGCTCTTCATCCAGCCAAACAACCAGCCTGGGCCAGTTGCGCACCAGCGCCTCGTGTGCAACCTCAACCTGGGCGTCGGCCGGTGTGTCGCCCGCCGTCTGCCGGATGAGTCGAGCCGCAATGAGCTTGTCCAGCACGCGATCGACGCGGTCGCGCGCCTCGCCTGCGCCGTAGAGCGATTGCCGGCGGATCCGATTGCTGGTGACCTCCAGCCCTTCGCCAGGCCGCACCAGCCGCAGCAGGATGCGTTTGCAGGTAATCTGTTCTTCGGGGATCAGGTTTTCGTAGAACTCATCGGCGCTGTTCGCCAATGCCAGTCGTCCGTGGACGAGCGCGTCAACCACGCCCTCCTCGAACTTCAGCCCCACCGCAGCGGCCGGGCCGGTGATCGCCTCGCGCAACTCGCCCGCGCTGAGCGGTGTCACGCGCACGGCGGCCCGCTCCAAACGCTCCTGAAGCGCCGGAAGGCGCGCTACGTTGTCCACGAAGTCGGTGCGCATGGTAAGTACGACGATGTGTCCGGCCCCTGGCACGTCCAACAGGCCGAGGAGGTTGGCAACGAATGCTTGGCGCATCGGTTCGGCGCGGCACAGGGTGAAGATCTCCTCGAATTGATCGACGACGACCACAGCCGGCGTGCCGGGCGGATCGCCGAGCAGTCGGCTGAGCTGATCCGGATTCTCCAGGAATTGTTCCGCAGTCTGATCGACCGGGAGCGAGATCGGTCGGCTTGCGGCCGTTGCGACATTGGCGGGTCCCCGAGAAGCGCTTCTCTCCACGGCACGCGCCAGACTCGCCAGCGGATCGGAGCCGGGCGTCAGCGGCGGCAGATAGCGCCATGCCCCGCTGCCCGGCAGCGCGCCCATCTGCAGCGCCGGCACCAGCCCAGCCAGTACGAGCGATGACTTGCCGCTGCCCGACGAGCCAATCACTGCCAGCAGATGATCCTGGCGCAGATGGTCCAGCAATTGCTCCAGCAGCCGCTGGCGACCAAAGAAGAATAGCCGATCTGTTGAGTGGAAGGCATCCAGCCCGCGATAAGGACACGGGTCGTCCGGGATCTGCGGTGCGAGCGTCGGGTCGAATTCGGTCAGGGTTGCTTCGGGCGACTCCAGATCGGCGCGCACCAGATGATTGGCCCAGAAGTCCAGCAGGCTCTGCGCGGCCTGGCGCTCCGCTGCGTCATCGAGAACGGCCCCGGTGGCTTGCGCCTGCCGGATGAACGCTTGCACGGCGGCGGCAAACTCAGGGGCCTCCTCGCCGAGCCGGCGACGCTGGAGCAGTTCAGCATGGGCCGCACGCAAAGCCGGCAGTGACGCGAATCGCGCCGAGGCGTCGGCCAGCGGATCGGAGAGTGTACCGGTAGTCATTGCAAGGCCCTCAACAGCAGGTCGAGCGGCTCGCCGGTCAGCCGCAGTTCTTCGCAGAGATTGAGCAAGTCCTGGTCCACCTGATTGAAGCGGCGGCTGGCCTGGCTGCGGAAGCGATGAAAGAGCCGCCTGGCCCTGGCGGGATCGTTGGATGCAAGCGCGGCCTCGAGATCGACGCCGACCGCCTGGAGTGTGGCAATCACATCAGCGACATCGCCCGTAGTGGCAGTCATGGTCTTCAGATCCGGCCATGAGATTTCCAGCTCGATGATGTCCTGAACGAGATTGTTTTCGATCCGATGCAGTTCGTCGTCGATGGCCTGCCAGGCGTTGTGCCTGCTGACAAGTCCTCTAAGGTCCCGGTCGAGGCGTTGGAAAGCCTCACGACTGCGCATCAGCGCTTGGGCCAGATCGGGGGTGATCGACGACTGCGGCACGCTTTCCAGCACCGCCGTGATCGCCTCAACGATG
>JALOOE010000186.1 GCA_025454565.1 Anaerolineae bacterium | reverse complement strand
CGCGCGCTGCGGGAGCTGGTCGCAGCCGGCGGCTATCAGGGATTCGATCTGCCCGCGTTCGAGCAGACGGTGACGTACATGATCGTCGAACTGGAACGCTACAGGCAAGCGCCGGCCGCATGGGCGCAGAGCCATCTGACGTAGCCGGAGATCGACCACGGAGGTGACGCTACATGAAAACTCTGACGTTGGGACATTCGGGGATCGAGGTCAGCGCGCTGTGCCTCGGCATCCTCCCGTTCGGCACCAAGGTGGACGAACCGACCTCGTTCGCCATCCTGGATGCCTACTTCGAAGCGGGCGGCCGCTTCATTGACACCGCCAACAACTACTCGATGTGGCACGCGGGCGGCGTCGGCATCGAGAGCGAGACGGTGCTCGGCAAGTGGATGCAGGCGCGGGGCAACCGCAGCCAGCTCATCATCGCCACTAAAGTTGGGTTCAACCGGGCGGATACCGGGCCGAGCCTTACGGCCGCCACCATTGCCGCCGAGTTTACCGGCAGCCTGCGCCGGCTGCGCGCCGACTATGTGGATTTGTACTACGCCCACGCCGACATCCGCCAAGACCCGCTGGAAGAGACACTGGCCGCGTTCGACAAACTCGTGAAGACCGGGCAAGTGCGGGCGATCGGCTGCTCAAACTATCTGGCGTGGCGGATCGAGCGCAGCCGGCAGATCAGCCGCGCCCATGGCTGGGCAGAGTACTGCAGCGTCCAGCAGCGTTTCACCTATCTCCGTCCTCAACCCGGCGCAGCGTTCGGCGCTCAACGCAGCGGCAACGATGACTTGCTGGACTACTGCCGCGCTAACCCCGACATGCGCATGTTGGCCTATAGCCCGCTCCTGGCCGGCGCCTACACTCGCACGGACAAACCGTTGCCCAGGCAGTATGCCGGCGCAGATTCGGATAGACGATTGGCCGCGTTAGCCACGGTCGCGGCCGAGATCGGCGCGACTCCCAACCAGGTCATCTACGCCTGGCTGCTGGACAGCCAGCCATCAATCATCCCGTTGACGGCGCCGACCTCGCTGGCGCAACTCGAAGAAAACCTGAAAAGCCTTGCGGTGTCGCTGACTCCCGAACAGATGGAGCGCCTGACAACCGCGGGAAATCCCTGAACACAAAGGAGCCCCCATGCCAACCCATCTCGAACGCTTTCTTGCCGTCATGGATTACCAGCCCGTCGACCGCGTCCCCAATTGGGAGCTCGGCGTCTGGCCGCAAACCGTGGATAGCTGGGAGGAGGAAGACCCGGAAACGTGCAAGCTGCACTACCAATGGTTCCCCGGCGAGGCCAGCCTGGGGATGGATCCCAAGGAGTTCATCCCGTTCCAGCCCAATATGATTCCGCCCTTTGACGTGGAGACCCTGGCTGAGGACGAGCGCACGATCACCTTCCGGGACAGCCTGGGGCGCGTGCGCAAGGCGCTGAAAGAGGGCACGACGCGCGGCGGCCGCATGTCCATGGACACCTACATCGACTTCCCGGTGACGGATATGGCGAGCTGGCGCGAGATCAAGCGGCGCTATGCGATGCTGCCGCGGCGCTACGAAGCGAATTGGGACGTGACCCGTCTGGCCGGCTGGCACGCCCGCCAACATCCGCTGATCTTCGGGCCGAACTGCACTACGCTCGGTTTCTACTGGCATGCGCGCGATCTGATGGGCACCGAACCGCTCTCCTACGCGCTTTTCGACCAACCGGAGCTCGTGCACGACATCATGGAATTCCACGCGGACTTCTTGATCGAGGCTGCCCGGCCGATCCTGGAGAAGACGACGCTCGAGTATGTTTGCTTCAACGAAGACCTCTCGATGAAGACCGGCCCATTGATCAGCCCGAAGGCGTATCGCACCTTCATCTTCCCTCGGCTCAAGCGCGTGATCGAGTTCTACAAGTCGCACGGCTGCCGCTACATCGCCATCGATACCGACGGCAACCCGGAGGCGGTCGTGCCGCTCTTCATGGAAGCCGGCGTCGATATCCTCTGGCCGCTGGAGCGTGCGTCCGACCAAGACCCGGTGCGGCTGCGCAAGAAGTTCGGCAAAAGCCTGCGGCTGTGGGGCGGCGTGGATAAGCGCATCCTGGCAGAAGGCCCGGAAGCCATCGATGCCCATCTGCGCACGATGCTGCCGTTGATCGAGGAGGGCGGCTTCATCCCAACGGTCGATCACACCGTTCCCCCGGATGTGAGCTGGGCCAATTTCAAGCACTACATGCAGAGCAAGGAGAAGCTCCTGCGCGGTGCGTTGTGATATAATCAGCCGCGAATGAGCAACCTGACCCCGACTGCTGAACGAGCGACGCCGCCGCTCCTGGGGCAGGCGCGCGCGACTTCGGCCTTCTTGGCGCGCCCGGCCCGCATTTTTCGCGCCTATCGCACAGCCGATCTGCGACCGGATCTCCTCGCCGGCCTGACGGTGGCGTTGGTGATTGTGCCACAGGCCATCGCCTACGCTTTGATTGCTGAGCTGCCTCCGCAAATGGGGCTCTACTCGGCCATCGCAGGAGCAATCGTCGGCGCGCTTTGGGGCTCGTCCAACCATCTGCAGACGGGACCGACGAACGCCGCATCGCTGCTGGTCCTCTCGGTCTTGCTGCCCCTTGCCGCGCCCGGCACGCCGGAATACCTGGCAGCCGCAGCGCTGCTCACCCTGATGGTCGGACTCTTCCGGGCAGGTATGGGCCTGGCGCGTTTGGGGATGCTGGTCAACTTCGTCTCGGACTCCGTCATCGTGGGCTTCACGGCGGGCGCTGGCATCCTGATCGCTATCAACCAATTGCGCCACCTCCTGCGCCTACCCTTCCCCTCTGATCCCGATCTGATCGATACGCTCGCCGACACAATCCGCTACCTGAACCAGACGCACTGGGCGAGCCTGCTCCTGGGTCTGATCACGATGGCTATCGTTTGGGGAATTCAGTCGATCAACCGTAAGCGTCGACGCGGCAAGCTGCCACTGCCCGGCCCACTGATTGCCCTCGTGGCCGCGTCAGTCATCGGCTTCATCATGCAGCTGGAGGGCTGGGGTATCAAAGTGATCGGCGTGATCCCCCGGACCCTGCCACCTCTAGCTCACATCCCCCTCACCGATCTTCGATTGATCGGAGATCTCTCGACCGGCGCGCTCGCCATTGCGGCAATTGGGCTCGTGGAGGCAATGTCGATTGCGCGCAGCATCGCCGGCCAATCACGTCAGCGGCTCAACAGCGACCAGGAGTTCGTCGGACAAGGATTGGCGAATATCGCCAGTGCTGTCTTCTCCGGCTATACGTGTTCGGGATCATTCACGCGCTCGGCGGTTAACTTCGCAGCGGGCGCGCGAACACCGTTAGCGAGCGCCTTCTCAGGGATGTTCACCCTTATCGCCATGCTGGCTTTCGCACCGCTGGCCGGCCACATCCCGCTGAGTGCGCTGGCCGGAGTGCTGATCATCACAGCCATCGGGCTCATCGACCGCGACGAGATGGCGCGCATCTGGCGCAGCGCAGGTGGTGATCGCATCATCATGGTCGCGACTCTGGCCGCCACCATCTTTCTACCATTGCAGTTCGCGGTACTCACCGGGATTCTCATGTCCCTCGCCCACTACCTGCTGCGAACGAGCACACCACGCGTGCGCACCGTGCTGCCCGATGACCGCTTCGAGCACCTGACCCACCAGCCGGAGAAACCGTCCTGTCCGCAATTGGGGATCATCGAGATCTTGGGCGATCTCTATTTTGGCGCTGCTCACCACATTGAGGAATGCATCGAGCGCAACCAGATCGAGAATCCCAGCCAACGCTTCCTGTTGCTGCGGATGCAAAGCGTGGAACAGGTCGACATCAGCGGCATCCACGCACTGGAGAACATAATGCGCTCCTTCCGGGATCGCGGGGGAGACCTCTTCCTGACGCGCGTGCGTGCGCCCGTCTCGCAAGTGATGACAGCCAGCGGATTCATGGAGGGACTGGGGGCGGATCACTTCTTGCCCCAGGATGACGCCGTCAGCCAGCTCTTTCACAAAGCGTTGGATCCCGCTACCTGTATCTATGAGTGCCCCGTACGCGCTTTTCGAGAATGCCAGGATCTGCCGAAGAACCTCTATGAGGCAGGTGCCGGGGGGACACGCATTACGCTGCCGAGCCTGGATGCAAAGACCCTCAACAGCGTACCTGCCATCACGCCTCAAGAGTTGTGGCGGGCGCTACATACGCCCACACCGCCCGCTGTAGTGGATGTCCGGGAGCCGCGCGAATTTCAACGCGGCCATGTGCCGGGAGCGGTCTCGCTGCCCCTCCCGACCCTCTTGGGCAGCCTGAACGGCACGGCAGGAGAGGGGGTGCCGACTGCGTTGCCTGCGGGCCGTCCGCTGGTCCTGGTGTGCCGCGCCGGCAGACGTAGCCGTCGTGTCGCAGCCTTGCTCGCATCGCAAGGCACGACCGATGTCAAAATGCTCCAGGGCGGGATGCTGGCCTGGGAAGCAGCCCGGTTGCTGCAGGCGTTAGAGGAAAATGCATAGCACTGGTTGATGCGCTGCGAGGACAAATGCCTGATCTTCACCTCCCCCGCTATCTTGGGTTCGATCTGGCGCGCGCCACCGAGTTGACAGCGCTGGCCGCGGCGCGCTGGATGGGCCTCAACAACCAACAAGACGCCGACCGCGCCGCTGCCATCACCATGCGCGATGTGCTCAGCGAGATCGAGATGGATGGCCGGATCGTCGTCGAGGAGGACGCCAAGCACGGCCACGACACGCCGCTCACGAGCGGCCGATCCGTGGGTACAGGACGTGGCCCGGCGTTGGACGTAGTCGTGGACGCCATCGACGGCTGTCGGCTGCTGGCTCAGGGTTACGGCACCGCGGTCTCTGTTGCCACTGCTGCCCCGCGCGGCGCGCTTTGGGCGCCTGTCCCTGCTATCTACATGGACAAAATCGTCGTGGGCAAGGAGATCGGCGCTGCTCTGGTGCCGGAATGCCTGGACGCCCCGGCCGCCTGGACCCTGGCATTGGTCGCCCGAGCAACAGGGCGACGCGTCAGCGATCTGGTCGTGTTCGTGTTGGCGCGTCCGCGCCACGAGCATCTGATCGCCGAAATTCGCAGCGCGGGAGCACGCGTAGTGCTCAGCGCGGATGGTGACATCGTAGGCGCGCTGCTGGCGACGACCCCCAACAGCGGCGTGGACGTGCTGATGGGCATCGGCGGGGTGCCAGAGGGCCTGATGGGGGCCTGCGCCGTGCGAGCCTCTGGTGGCGCGATGCTGGGACGCCTGGCGCCGCAGAGTGCGCGTGAACGGGAGGCGATCCAGGCTGCGGACCTCGACACGCGGCGCATCCTGACCGGCGAGGAGTTGGTCGGCAGCAACCAGGTCTTCTTTGCCGCCACGGGTATCACCGACGGGCCGTTGCTCGAGGGAGTCCGCTACATGGGCGAACGTGCCACGACGCACTCGCTGATTCTGCGCGGTGAGACGCATACGCGGCGCCGCATGGTCACAGAGCACTTGCTGGAAGAGCGTCATCCGGCGGGCTGAACCCTCTCGGAGTTTTGACAGCGCGCGAGTCCTGTGCTAAAGTACAAGCTACGAACGAACATCCCTCAGAAAGGAGGCGCACATGACGCTCAGGGTGAAAAGACACGGATATGTGGCTGCCAGCACCATCGTCTGTTGTGCAGAGTCTTCAAGTGCGCCCCCGACCCGCAACTAGGTCAGTCGTGTCGCCTTCTCCGGCGGCCACGGGCGCATTGGGCCTGCGGCCGTCTTCTTTTTAAATTGCTCACGAACTCGGAGAGACGCCTTGACTCGCTTGAACCTCAGTGACCTCCTCGATGAGGACTACGACCCATCCGCGAGACTTCATGGGAAGCAGATCGCTGCGGCCCATCTACATCGCGCCCACCGCGAGCGCTACAGCGATCACGCGGTGGTGGACGACATTCTCGCACACGCCGACGCGCCGGAAGCCGCTACGGCCAGCGCGTTCGCGCCGACCTTCAGCTCGTCGCGATACGAGCGCATCTGGATCCTGAACTACCTGGGGCCATTCTACGACAAAGGCGAGATCGCCGACGTGCTGCGCAAGGTGAAAGGCGG
>JALOOE010000737.1 GCA_025454565.1 Anaerolineae bacterium | reverse complement strand
GTTTCAAGCTCGGTGCGAAGGAGGCCGCTCAGGCGTTGCACAAGTACGCCGCCGGATTCCCGATCCCCGTTGTCCTGAATGGCGAGCGTTTGCCCAGGCCGTACGCGCAGGCAATGCTGCCAGGCGAGCACACTGAAATCGGGTTTCTGTACATCCCCGGTGTGCATCTCGGAGACGCTGCGCTCACTTGGCGTGGCCGATGCTTCTGCCAAGGTCTGCCGGTCAACGTGGGCGATTTCTCGGATGCCAACCGCTGGGTCGAAGAGGACTCCCCGGTCGCGCACATCGATCACCACAAGTTTCGGCCCAGGGTCCCGGATCGCGATGTGCTGATCGACCAGGATGCAGCCGCCAGATGCATCGACGGCGAGATCCGAAGGCTATGGATCGCGCACCTGGACCGGCAGAAGCGCGTCATGGACGCGGCTGCGTTTGCCGAGCGGTATTGGCAAACGACGGCGTGGCTGGGGTGTCTGGCGCTCATGAATGACGTCCCGGTGCTTCCGAAGTGCGCATTGACCCGGGTGGAACACTACCCCCGCACGGGTGAAGCGTCCGACGAATTCCTGGCCCCGAGCGAACATGCGATCGGACGCGATGCGCTCGCCTGCGGTGCAATCGGGCTGTGTGCGCCGGTGATGACCGATCTCGAAGGCGACTCCTTTGCGCGGATGATGTTTGCCCGCGAGAAGGGCTGGCTCTTCGTCGACGCTCTGCCGGCCGATCACTGGGCAGCCCGATACGTCGTCAAGCTGGACAATGCGCCGCTCGCGTTCGTTGGACTCAAGACCGTGGCGACGGGAGAGTTTTCCGGGCGCTTTGTGAGCGGAACCGTGAAGATCGTCGACGAGCTGAAGCTCATGCTCAACGGCGAGACTGCAAAGCTCAGCGACCCGGTGGCGCTGGGCAACGGCGATTCGCACGTGGCGACGATGCTTGTGCCACGCAGCAGCCGGTGCCCGGCAGCGGTGCTCACCCAGGTGTCGGACTACCGCGACGAGAGCGAATCCTACCGGGAAACCGATCATGCTCTCGATGAGTTGGACTTCGAGAACCTGGTGGACATCCTGTGCGGGGAGCCTGCCGCCAGGACGCTGGAGAAGGTCTTGGTCCAAGCTAACGTCGCCAGGAAGCACAACCTCCTGGGGGCCCGGTTCACGCTCCAGCGTCGAGGCGGCCGCATAGCGATTCCTGCCAGCGGATCGACGGGGTCGGCGAGGGACTCGGGTACGCCGGCCAGCGCATCGCACGGTCGTCGCTCCCGGGCTCCCGCGCTTTCTTCTCGGCATAGTTCGACGCCGCCGGGGGCGGCACTCAACCAACGTCGGGTGCAAAGGCACCTGTGCAACCCGAGCGTTGATGGCACCTCCGGAGCGTCGTCCTGATCCTTTCCAGCGACCGCAGAGTTGGCGCTATTCCATCTGCAAAGGAAAGGTACCGTCGATCCGGATCATTCCAGTCTTGCTGCCACGAAGCGGCGCTGCCGCTCGGTTTCGAAGCGGTATCGGTTGTTGCTCACCTCCATCAGCCACGCATCCTGGCGCAGACGGTCGACCGCGTTGGCGACAGAGGACGCACTGAGCGCATCGACACCGAGTTCGTGGGCGTAGTAGCGCAATGCCTGACGGGAGGTCAGGCCTGCTCCAGGGTGATGGGCGACGAACTTCAGGACCGCGCGGTCGATTTCCTTCATCGCAACCCAGAGGACCTGAAGATCCTCGGACTGGTCGAGCTCTTCGCGCAGCCCGCCAAGCGCACCGGCGATATCCGTCGAGCGGGCCGCGGCCAGCCGCCTGATCAACTCCTGAAGATCCTTGGGCCGGGAGTCGAGCTCGCGGAACGCGTCCAAGAGCACTTCCTCGTCAAGTCTCACACCTGCAAGCTGGCTGTAGGCATCCGCCAGCGCATGGACATAGCCGCCGCCCAGCATCGGAAAAGCCTCGATCTTCGCAAAGCCGTGCATCGACGCCTTGATCGAATCGAACATCAAGCTCATCTTGTCCCGGCTCGATCCTGTCATGACACAGAAGAGTCTCCCGCGCATGGCCTGCAGGCACGCCCGCAGCGCGGCGGCGGTATCCAGCCCGGCGGTAGCATCGTGAAGGGTCTGGAACTCGTCGATTATGAGAAGGAGGGGCTTCTCGGCTCTTGCATGAAGACGTTCCAGGAGCTCTGCAATTCGGAGTCCGGGTGCGCTGGGCAGTTCGGCATCTGCAGGTTCGTCGCCCAGCGTAATGCCCGAGCCGAGCACGCTGAGGCCCTTGACGGGTGTGCGGGCAATCTTGCCGGATCGGCTGCGGGGCCGGGTCAGGCCATCCAGGGCCTTTTCCAGGGCGTACAGTAGCGCCTGCACGGGCTCGCTGCGCGCGAACCATAGATCGGCGTAGATCGGGAAGAACGCCTTGCGTGCCGCAGGCATGAGGTCCTCCTTCACGAAGTCGGTCTTGCCTGTGCGCCGGGGGGCGTAGAGCACCCGGGGGGTAGCCGGATCGTCTGTGAGCCGATTAAGCAGCGCTTGGGCCTCCTCGGGACGAGGGTAGTGTTTCCGAAGCGCCTCAAGAAGGTCGGTCATTTTACAGAAAACATAGAAAATACGCGTGATTTGGAATACAACACATTTTCCCGCAGGAGCCGAATCAGCGCAAGAGCAGCAGCAAGCGAGCTCGCTTGGCGGCCCTGGACCAGAATTCTCCACGAGGGTCGGCCGATGGCCGCGAATCAATCTGTGCCCCGGCGACCGGGCTGCGCGTGCAACCTTGGCCTCGTGGC
>JALOOE010000185.1 GCA_025454565.1 Anaerolineae bacterium | reverse complement strand
TATATGTGGGATGCGGCTCACGGCGACTTCGGGGAATCCTACAAGACCCGGCGCTCCGTCAGCGACATGCTGGCGACGGCCTTCCCTGCCACGTTGAAGTTGACCCTTGCATCGCTCTTGGTGGCCTGGGGCATCGGTGTGCCGGCGGGCATCATCGCCGCAACTGTTGGGTGTCTCCATCCCGATCTTCTGGCTCGGTCTCATCTTCCAGTACGTTTTTGGCTACAAGCTCGATCTGCTGCCGATCTCCGGCTTCAAGGGGATCGAGTACCTGATCATGCCCGCAATTGTGTTGGGGCTCGGCTCGGCGGCTGTGATCTCCCGCTTGGTCCGGTCGAGCCTGCTTGAAGTGATGAGCGCCGACTATGTCCGCACTGCGCGCGCCAAAGGGTTGCATGACTGCGCGCGCCAAAGGGTTGCATGGCCGTGTCGTCTTGCTGCGCCATGCCTTCAAGAATTCGCTGCTGCCGGTGGTGACAGTGATGGCGATCCAGATCGCAGACTTGCTGTCGGGCGCAGTGATTACCGAGAGCGTATTCGGTATCCCCGGGATCGGGCGAGTCTCCGTGGGCGCGATCCAGCGCCGCGACTTTCCGCTGCTCATGGGCACAGTCATCATGACGGTATTCCTGGTCGTCATCGGCAATCTGGTCGCCGATCTGAGTTATGCCTATCTCGACCCGCGCATCCGCTATGAGTAGCCCCAGCGTACCGCTTGCAGCGACGAATGCGACGATTCTCGAAACTCCTGTCAAACAAACTACCTTCAGACAGGATGTGTGGCGCAGATTCCGGCGCAATCGGCTGGCAGTGCTCGGCGCAGGCATTGTGGTCTTGCTGATCATCGTCGCTGCTCTGGCCAATGTGATCGCCCCATATAGTCCCACCCTGGTTGACTTGAACGCCCAGTTCGAGCCGCCTTCCCTCCAACATCCCTTCGGCACCGATTACTTTGGCCGAGACATCCTCAGCCGGGTCATCCACGGCGCACGTATCTCGCTGGTGATCGGCCTGGTGCCGACAATGATGGCGCTGGCGTTTGGCACAGTGGTCGGCGTGACGGCAGGTTTCAAGGGCGGCAAGATCGATACGGTGTTGATGCGGCTGGGTGATATCGTCATGGCGTTCCCGTCCCTGATCCTTGCGATGGTGGTAACGTACACGTTGGGCGCCTCGCTCTTCACGCTGTTCATCGCCCTGGCCGTGGTGGGATGGGCGGGCGCGGCGCGCGTCGTTCGCTCGCAGACCCTCTCCCTCAGACAGCGGGACTTCGTGACAGCCTCGCGCGCGGTCGGCGTGGGGCAGACCGGGATTATGTTCCGTCACATCATCCCTAACTGCCTGGCGCCGATCCTGATTCTGTTGACGCTGGGCATCCCGGGCGCGATCATGGCTGAGGCGGGGCTGAGCTTCCTCGGCGTCGGCGCGCAGCCGCCGACGCCGAGCTGGGGCTTGATGGTGAATGAGGGGCAGGAGTACCTCTTCTCCGCACCGTGGGCTTCGATCTCCCCCGGCCTGGCAATCCTGGTGACGGTGCTGGCGTTCAACTTCGTCGGAGATGGCCTGCGCGATGCGCTGGATCCCTTCCTAAAGGGGCGGATGTGACCCCGTCAGTTTGGGTTTTCTCGCATGTGTGCGTTTTGGTGCTTGACATAGAACATTAGTTCTTGTAGAATGTACGCCAGATCGTGATCCGATTGAGCCGGAAACTACGCTCCGCTTCCGGCTCCAAACGCTTGACTGAACTGGATGAAGGAGACAATCCGATGGCCGACATTTTCCCCCCCGTCATCGTAGAAGGCGATCCAAACGCGTTGGATTCGTTTGCTGCTTGCGTCACGGCTGTTCTGCGGTCGTGGGGCGGCGATGTGCCCTATGAGTTTGTGGAGGGGCTCTCCGGGATGGCCTTTTCCCCCATCCGCAACGACGGCGAAGACTGCGTCGGCTGGAAAATGGATGGCTGCAATGAACAGCGGGTGGATTTCCTTGGGAAGTGCCTGGGCTTCAGGGTCGAACGCGTTGAGCGCGCCGGCGAAGACGCCTGGCTGGACGGCTACAAGCGTCCTGAGGATCTGCCACCGGAACCCGCGGCGTACTTTGCCAGGCTGCACGAGGCGCTCCGCGCCGGTGATACGGTCGTCTGCCGCACGTGGCCCGCCTGGTCTGTGCTCCTGGACTGGCAGGATGATATCCTCCACTTGCCCTTTGCCACAATGCCCCGTTTTGATAAGGTCGTTGCCAGTATCTATCCACCGTGCAAAACCAGGTTGGCGTTCGTCCTCTCTCAGCGAGCGCCGGAGATATCGAGGCAGCAGGCCATAACTCAGGCCATTGCCTTTGGGTATCTGGCGGCCAGCGGTGAACTGAGCTGCGACACGGGCGGTGTGCTGTTCGGTGGGGCGATCTTTGACACGATGATCGAGAACACCGGTATGCAGTACTTATGCCCCTCCTGCAAAGAGAACGGGTGCATGGGCCGGAGCTTCAAGCGGATTCATGATGGTCAGCGCGCGAGCATCCATTTCTTAACCGGCGCGCGCGACTATGTGCGCGGCCAGGCTGGGTGGGATGCGTTGGATGGCGCGATACTCGCCTACAGCGAAATGTGCGATATTTCCAGTAAGTACCTCGATTGGCAGGCGCTGAGGGCGCGCCATGATCTCCCGGAGTTCCGTTCGGAAATCGCTCACGCCTGTGCGATGGAAAAGGCGCTTCAGGCCAGAGCTGCGCAGTACGTGCGGGAGCTGGGCTCTGCCCTTGAGGAGATTGGCTGACGCCCATGAACTCGAAGGAACGCGTCCACGCCTCACTCCGGCGGCAGCCCGCCGACCGAGTGCCGGTCTTCATGTGGTTTCACCCCACCACCGCGCAACACTTCGCTGAGCTCCTCGAGATTCCCGCGTCATATGTCGGTGAGGCGATGGGTAACGACATCCGCCAGACATGGGTGAGCAACAACTACGCCATGGAGGGGATCGTCCATGAGCGCGACGGAGACGGCCACACCGATGCGTGGGGTATCCGGTGGGTCAAGCAATACTCCTTCAACCAGATCGTGGATTTTCCGCTGGCCGGCGCGCCGCGAGAGGTGGTGCTGGCCTACCGCTTCCCATACGACCGGGCCGACGAGTTGCTGGCGCAGATGCGCCCGGTGGCCGCCCAGACGGACAGCTTCATCGGCTGCGATGTGTCGCCCTGTGTCTTCGAGATGTATTGGCGGCTGCGGGGCATGGCGGACGCGCTGACCGACATGGCCGCCGACCCCGTCCTGGCATGGACGATGTTTGGCCGCTGCGCCGACTTCGCCAATACGCTCGGCGAGGAAGCCTGCCGGCGCTTCTCCCTCGACTGGTATTGGACGGGCGACGACATCGCCTCACAGGCCAGTATGATGATGAGTCCGAAGCTATGGCGTGAGCAGATCAAGCCGCATCTGGCGCGCGCCTTCGCCGTGGGCAAAGCGCATGGCCTCCCCGTCGCATATCATTGCTGCGGCGCGCTCCGCCCGATCATCCCTGACCTGATTGACATCGGCATGGCTGTGCTCAACCCTGTACAGAGCAATTGCCCCGGTATGGACCCGCTTGAGCTTAAGCGCGAATTCGGCGCGCACATCGCCTTCATGGGCGGGGTGGACACGCAGGATCTGCTCCCGCACAGCACCGCCGACGAAGTGCGTCGGGCTACGGCGCGCCTCCTCGAAGGCATGACCGGCGATGGCGGCGGCTACATCCTGGCCGCTTCCCACACCATCCCCCCTGAAACCCCCGACGAGAACATCTTCGCCATGTATGAAGTGGCGGGGATCAGCCGGGAAGAAGTCTGCGATCGTGCGGCGTCGATTCGCGCTCGCGTCCGACACCTTTCCGCCACCCGCTAAGACCACATAGCCTTGGAGAACCGGATCACGTACTTCATCGTGCTTTTCGCGTGAAAGAGGACGCGCTGCTTTTTTGACGGAGTGGGCTGTTTTGTGGATACTTGTACGGATATCTTCTAGCCGCCGGCCACCGGCCGGTTCGGCAGAGGCAATCTATACGCAGCGATTTGAGGGAGCACCCTGTGGAATTCGTCCAGCAACTTTTCGACTTCATCATTCACTTTGATGAGTATCTGGCCGAAATCATTGCGCGCTTCGGCCCGTGGACCCTGGCGATCCTGTTCGTCATCATCTTCATGGAGACTGGCGTGGTGGTGACGCCCTTTTTGCCGGGTGATTCGCTGATCTTCGCCGCCGGTACGTTCGCCGCGCGGGGCGCATTTAGTCCGTGGGCGGTGTTCATCCTCCTGTCGATCGCTGCGATCCTGGGGGATACGGCAAACTACTGGATCGGTCACCGCGTGGGGGCTAAGGCCTACACGGGCGAAGTCAGATGGATCAAAAAGGACTACATGGAGCGCACGCACGCCTTCTTTGAGAAGCATGGTGGCAAAGCGATCTTCCTGGCACGCTTCGTGCCCATTGTCCGCACCTTCGCGCCGTTCGTGGCGGGGGTGAGCCGGATGCCGTACGGTTTTTTCATCCGCTGGAACGTCATCGGCGGCATCATTTGGGTGGCGATTTTCACGGCGCTCGGCTTTTTCTTCGGGAACATCCCCTTCGTGCAGGAGCACTTCGAGTTGGTGATCGTTGCGATCGTCATCATTTCGGTCATCCCGGCTGTTGTGGAAGCACTTAAGGCTCGGAAGGAGATGCGACAACCCGGCTGATCGCGCTTGGTGAGGTCGCGTTTCCGTCTGATTTCTGCGCCCGGAGATTCACCTCCGGGCGTTCCTCATGGTACAATGATCCCCATATTGACCGCCGGTAATGACGCGTCCATTTCGCCTCTGGCAAAGGAGCTTCGTCCCTCATGATCCTATATCAACCCCAACACGACTGGGAAGACACCCAAATCCTGCAACGCAACCGGGAGCCGGCACATGCCACGTTGCTGCCCTATGCCGACGAGGCTGGTGCACTATCCGGTCAGCGTGGCGCTTCACCCTACTTCAAGCTGTTGAACGGCCATTGGCAGTTCTGCTACGTCCCGACCCCCATCGAGGCGCCTGATCATTTCGAGTCCGAGCGCTTTGACGCGTCTGGCTGGGACAAGGTCTCCGTGCCGAGCAACTGGCAGATGCTTGGGTACGGCAGACCGAATTACACGAATGTCCGCTATCCGTTTCCGGTTGATCCGCCGCGCGTGCCGCAGGATAACCCTTGCGGCATCTACCGTCGCACCTTTGCCCTGCCCGAAGAGTGGGACGGGAAGCAAGTCTTCCTGGAGTTCGAGGGGGTCAACTCGGCCTTCTATGTGTGGCTGAACGGGCAGATGGTCGGTTACAGCCAGGGCGCTCATGTGCCTGCCGAGTTTCGTCTGACCCCCTACGTCCGCTCCGGCGAGAACCTGCTCGTCGTACAGGTGTTTCAGTGGTCCGACGGCGCATATCTGGAAGACCAGGACATGTGGCGGCTCAACGGCATCTTTCGGGATGTCTATCTATTCGCCACACCCGCCGTCCACATGCGCGACGTGCGCGTGGTGACCGGCCTCGACGAACGATACGCCGACGCCACCCTGAATGTGTCGGTGGCGCTGCGCAACTATGGCAGTTCGGCGTTGGGCAGCCTGATCAAGGCGTTGCACGAGCTGAAAAGTGGCGGCTCGGCCGGATATCGCGTGTCCGCGCGCCTGTTGGATGCAGCAGGTGCGGCTGTGGTGGAGGGCGAGATCGGCGAGTCCATCTCACTGGACGCAGGCGCCGAAGCGACCCTGGCGGCGTCATTTCCTGTCAAGGGGCCGGCCAAGTGGTCGGCTGAGGAGCCCAACCTGTATGTCCTGCTGCTGACGCTGACCGATGCCGCCGGGGCGGTCCAGGAAGTCGTGCGTGTGAATGTCGGCTTCCGTAAGGTCGAGATCAGGCAGGGCGATGACTCAAGACGTCGTGTTGATGAAGCAGCACAACATCAACACCGTCCGCACATCACACTATCCGAACGACCCGCGCTGGCTCGATCTGTGCGATCGTTACGGTCTTTACGTGGTGGACGAAGCCGATCTCGAATGCCACGGCTTCGGCACGGTGGGCGATCAGGATCAGATCAGTGAGGATCCCGCCTGGGAGGCGGCCTATCTTGATCGAGCAGTGCGCATGGTCGAGCGTGACAAGAACCATCCCTGCGTGATCATGTGGTCGCTGGGTAACGAATCGGGCTATGGTCGGAATCATGTTGCGATGGCCGACTGGATTCACAAATTCGATCCCAGTCTGCCGGTGCACTACGAAGGCGCGACCGGCTGGGGCAATCGGGCGAACGGGAAGCCGTTTGCGGGCGTCGTGGATGTCTACAGCACGATGTACCCGACCGTCGAACGGATCATCAATGAGGGCCAGCAGACGGATAACCCGCTGCCGTTCTTCATGTGTGAGTATGCCCATGCGATGGGCAACGGCCCCGGCAATCTGAAAGAATACTGGGACGCCATCCGGGCTTATCCACGGCTGATGGGCGGCTGTGTCTGGGAATGGGTGGATCATTCTGTGCGCCGACGCACCGAGCGTGGCGGCGCCGCCGGCGCCGGCGAGGAATGGTGGGCGTATGGCGGCGACTTCAACGATCAGCCGAACGACGGCAACTTTTGC
>JALOOE010000184.1 GCA_025454565.1 Anaerolineae bacterium | reverse complement strand
TCTCTACGAGAACGCGGTGGAGGAGATGCTGCTGAAGACCAGCACCGTCACCGCGCCGTGGACCATCGTCGAGGGCACTGATAAGGCGTGGGCGCGGGTCAAGGTGCTCAAGACCGTTGTAGATACGCTGAGCAAGGAGCTGGATTTCCAGCCGGACATCCTCTCGGCTGCGCCGGAGAAGGGCCCCGAAAAACGCCAGAAGAAGCCGGAGAAGGCCAAACTCGATCCGGCGAAAGATCGGCCGGTCGCAAGCGCCGCCCCCCAACCGGCAGACTCGTTGGGGGGCGAGAGCGCTGCGGAAAAAACCAAGAAAGCCAAGAAGGAGCAGCATGGACATTAACCAGATCCAGGAGACTACGAAGAAACGCATCTGGCAGGCGATTGCCGGCAGCGGCGTCAACGTCTCATCGATTGCCAGAGCCGATCTGGAGAAAGTCGTTGACAGCATCGCCCTGGAGGTGTTGGAGGAGTTCGACGAGCTGGAGCAGAGCGCGCTGCCGCCGCAAATCCAGAGCTTCGGCCCGCCAGGCGATGTCGCCGCGGACGAGGAAACGCTTTGGGAGGGCCGGCCCTTCCTATCGCTGGTCGAGTATTACGTCATCACGAACCAGCGGGTGCGCATCATCACCGGACTGGTGGGCCGCGGCCACGAGAATGTCGAGCTCGTGCGGATCAAAGACCTGGACTGGCGACAAGGGGCTGGCGAGCGGATGTTCGGCATCGGCGATATCATCATGAACAGCGTGGACGCCACCGAGCCGCGTGCGGTGCTGCGCAACGTCAAGCATCCCGAGCAGGTGTACGAGATCCTTCGCCGCGCCATGTTGGAGGCGCGCAAGAGATATCACATCATCTTCCAGCAGGAGATGTGAGCGGCTCAGTTGAGCAGCAGCATCGGATTGTTCGATTCGGGCGTGGGCGGGCTGTCGGTCGCGCGCGAGATCATGCGGCAGCTCCCCGCCCACCCGCTCATCTATCTGGCCGACCAGACGCACGCACCCTACGGCCAGCGGCCGCTCGCCGAAATCCGTGACTTCTCCGGCGCGATCGCGCGTTTTCTGCTGAGCCAGGGCGCGGCGGTGATCGTCGTCGCCTGCAACACCGCGTCGGCCGCGGCGCTCCACTGGCTGCGCCGCGAGTTCCCCGACGTGCCGTTCATCGGCATGGAGCCGGCCGTCAAGCCTGCAGTCGAGCGCACCCGCACGCATCATGTCGGCGTGATCGCCACTGCAGCGACCTTCCAGGGTGAGCTATTCGCCAGCCTGTTGGCGCGCTACGCGTCCGACGTGGTCGTCCACACGCAGATCTGCCCGGAGCTGGTGCCGCTGGTGGAGGCGGGTGAGCTGGACACGCCGGCTGCGCGCGCCGCGGTCGAGGGCTACCTCTCGCCGCTGAGCGCCGCGGGGATCGACGAGCTGGTGCTCGGTTGCACCCACTACCCCTTCCTGCGGCCGCTGATCGAGGCGGCGCTGGGGCCGGAGGTGGACGTGATCGACCCGGCACCCGCCGTGGCGCGGCAGACGGCGCGCGTGCTGGCGCAGCATGGATGGCTGGAAGCCCCTAGACCTTCGGGGTTTCGGAAACCCCGAAGGTCTCACCGTTTCTACACCACCGGCGATCCCGCGCGTTTCGGCTGCGCGCTGCAAAGCCTCCTGGGGCTCGAAGCTATCGTCTGCGCTGCGACCTGGACGCCCGTCGGTCAGCTTCACGCAATTGCCAAATAAACCAAATAATATCCCAAGTGATTTGGGATATCACTTGGGATATCGGACAAATGGGTGCAAAGCGACCAAACAACGCGACGCTCAGTAATGACCTCGGCGCCCCCAAGATAGCCGCTGTGGCAGGTCTTCGAACCATTACCTCAGCATTACTGCGCATCGAGGTCGAGCAGCTCTGGAAGACCCAGACCCACTCCTTGCGGAGTGCCAGCGCGCACCTCCAGGACGGTCTCGACGATCACAGCCGGCGGTTCGTACCTCGGTGGTGCGGCCTCGGCCGCGTGGGTGTCAATGGGTTTCATTTCTCTCCTCCTGGGCTCAGCCGCGCGCGGCGGACGGTGATCACGCTGCCAGTCAGACCCAGCGCAATGAGAGCCGCAACCAGCAGCCACCCCTCGGAAGCAGGTAGCCCAGAGGCGCTAAAACCATTCAGCGCGACCGCGCTCGGCGAACACGCCGGGCCGGCGATGTCGCCCTTAGCGATCTCACCTCCGGGCTTCACCCCAACGGTGACATCCCCGCCCAGGCTGGGCACGCGGTCCACAGTGAACTGGAACATATGCGTGCGCGGCAGCGGCTGACTGCCATCGAGCTGGGGCGAGCAGTCCTCGAATTTGATGCCGGTGATCCCGGTTGTGGCATCGTTGCCGTGCACCACGGTGCACGTCGAAGCCTGGCAGCTGTAAGTGCTGCCGCAGCCGAAACCGGAAGTCAGGGTGGTGTAGGCGCTGTCGTCGGCGGGCGAGACGATATCATAGCAGGTGCCGATCCCTAGCGTCCAGTGGCTCAAAGCCCGGGCTTCGTTCCCATCAGCCGTGATCGCATAGGTCCACGTGCTGGTGCCGTTGCCATTGTCGACAAAGCCCAAGGAGTCAATCTGGTAGCCCAACAGGGTGGTTGAACTGGCGGCCAGCGCCAGACCGGCGAAGGCCAGAACAAGAACGGCGCCGAGAAAACCAGATAACTTAAGTTGCTTCGCTCGCGATATCATGAGAAACCTCCCTACTTCAAACTCTTCAGTGTCAATGCTGGGGCCGGGGCGGATCAGCAAGACGAGCGCTTCTCGAGGGTGGTGCGCCTGGCCTTGGCGCACACCCACCGGACCCATTCCGTAGCTTCGCTGCGAACCACGGACGACTGTCCCGACCCCTGGGGCTCTGTTTCCGTCATGCTGTCAGCATCTGGGGCTATTAGACCACGCCAGGGTTACAACACAAATAACATTATCGCAAGGCCGGAGCAGTGTATGCCGTTGGTCAGCCTGGGCGCCGCTCGGCTCTGGGTCAAACGCTTGGCATTCCCCGCTGAATGTGCTATCCTAGCAATCGGCGTAACAAAGATGGCAAGGGCGGCCAGCGCCCCTCCACTCCAACGCCAGGGACGAGGAACGCGATGTTCCAAAGCGATAAATGGCCCTTCACCCCCACGCGACTCAGCGAGATCGTCGACAGCGAGACCCTCGCCGTGGTCGAGGCGGGCTGTTCGTCGCGGCTGGGGCGGGCGCTCACCATCCTTGATTACGCGCCCGATCTGGACAGCTTCGGCTACCGCATCGAATCGATCAATCCGCAGCAGCACTGGGAGAAGTTCTGCGCGCTGCTGCGCAACCGCAAGGTGATCGCGGGCGGCGACCGGGCGTGCCAGGATTGCGATCTGCGCGAAGCGCGCGTCTCGCTGGCCGAGTTCCGCAAATCGGGGACGCTCAGCCGTTCTTGCGCGTGCCACATGGGTCTGTACGGCATGACGCACGTCGTCCGCGTGCACGGCCGGCCGGTCGCGCTGCTTATCGCGGGCCAGCACCGGCCGGTCGAGGGGATCGACGACATCATCGACAACGTGCAGGCGTTGGGCGCCGGGCGCTACGGGCACATCCGCGTGACCGATGACTCGATCCGCATGGCACTGACTGCCCTCGCCGCCGAGCTTTCGCCCGCCCCGCCGGACTTTGAGGAGGCGCTGCGCCGCGAGGCCGAGCATATCCAGCGCATCGCCGAGGTCGAATACGAGCAGCGCCGCTATCAGTGGCAGCAGGTTTTCCTCGATGACCTGCGCGAACCCGCCGAGTACAACACCACCACCAGCCTGGAGCAGCTCCGCCGGTCCGCCACCGACCTGCTGGCGCGCATCCGGGCGTTTTGCCGCTGCGAGTACGCGGTCTTCTTCGCCAGCATCCAGGAGGGCAACACGGTGCTGGCGCCCCTCGCCGCGGTCGGCATGCCGGCGGCGATCGCGCACACCCTGCCGCACTTCAACTGGAAGAAAGCCGGGCTGCCGCTGGAAGGCTTCGACGCCAAGCGCTGGAGCATCGCCGAATGGCGGCAGAAGGCCGGGTCGGGCAGTATCCGCGGGGACAACAGCGACTATTTCAGCGCGGTGGGCTGTATCTTGCCGACCGCGCTGGGCAACCGCTATCGCGGCGTGCTGGTGCTGGGCCCCTTCGCTGAGCCGGTCGATCTGGAGGAGGAGAAGCGCTTCCTGATCGAGGTGGCCGACATCGTCGGCTCGGCCGCGCTGACCGACCTGGAGCTGCATTACCTGGAGCAGGAGCGCAAGCGCTGGCGCTCGACCGCGATGCTGTTGACGCACCAACTGCGCACCGCGCTGACGCCGATCACCGCGCAGGTGGGCCGCGCGAAATTCCTGGCTGGCAAAATCCATCGGGACGATGTGGGCCCGCGCGTGGTCGATCTGCTGCGCCGCGCCGAGGATATCAGCCTGTGGCTGGCCGAAAGCGCCCGGCAAACCCTCGAAGGTCACGTGCTCCATGTCGAGCCGGAGGACATGGATTTCGAGCGCTATCCGCTCTCGGTGCTGCTGGCGAACTGCGCCGAAGGGTTCGCCGCCGACGCCGAGCAGAAGCACCGCCACATCGTGCTCGATCGCAGCGTCGAGCTGCTGCCGGAGGCCGACATCGACGTGGCGCGCCTGACGATCGCGTTCAGCAATCTACTGGAGAATGCGCTCAAGTATTCCTATCCGAACACCGCGATCTATGTGCGGGCCAGCGTTTTTTCGACCGGCAATGCCGATACGGCCAGCGCGATGATCGAGGTGGATGACATCGGCGGCGAAATCCTGCTGGAGGATCGCGAGCGCATCTTCGAGCAGGGCCAGCGCGGGCTGATCGGCGCGAAGATGGGGCGCATCCCCGGCACCGGCCTGGGCCTGTGGGAGGCGCGCGCGGTGATCGACGCACACGGCGGCGAGATCGGCGTCAACTGCGAGCCGACGACGATCATGCGCTCGCAAGGGCTGGCCTACCACGTGATCTTTACCGTCAGAGTGCCGCTGCGACAGAAACGCAACGAATAGCACCCTCACCCCCGACCCCTCTCCCTGCCAGGGAGGGAGAGGGGAGGAAAGCGAGGACCTCATGCCCACGAAACCGCGCAGACTCTTGCTCTTCGAAGACGACTATGAAAGCATGCAGGATGTGAAGGAATACATCGAGGAAGAAATCCGTTGGGAGGTCGTGCTCTCTGCTCAGACTGACGTCCTGGAGCGGCTGCGATACGAGCAATTCGACGTGGTCGTCGTCGATCTGATGATCCATCCCACCAGTTTCGATGCGGAAGGCCGCCAGGTCGAGAACGTGCATTTCGTCGGCGTGCCCTGGGTGAAAACCGGGCTAGAGTTCCTGCGCCGCCTGCGCAAGGGTGAGTTCGCGGGCGAGGCCGGCGCGGGCACCTCTCCTGACGTGCCGGTGCTGATCCTTTCCGCCGTCGCCGGCTACTCGGTGACCGATGAGTTAGGCAAGGCGATTCGCGTCAGCGCCTACGTGGAGCGCTATCACCGGCTGCTGCTGGCCCTCGAACGCGCCACCGATGAGGTCAAAGTCATGGAAGACCGCGGCCGGCCCGACATGGATGAGGTATTGGGCCATCTGCTGCCCGATCTGACCACGGCGCTGAACGCCCGGCAGGCGTTCGTCGCGGCCGCGCGCGAGGCGCAGCATGGCAACTACCTGGAGATCACGGCGGCCCACCCCGCGGCCGATCTGCGCGGCCGCCGCCTCCCGTGGCGCGAATTCTTCGCCGATCTGATCGCAGACGGCCGGCCGCGTGTGATCGACCCGCTTGGCGAGGAAACGCCCAATCTCATCTCCGGGTTGGAGTTGTTCAACGCGACCGAAGCGATCCTGGTGCGCGCGCTGGGGATCACCGGCAGCCGCGTCGTCGGCATCTGCAACAAGCGCGACGCAGACGCCGGTCCCTACCTGGCCTCCGATGGCCGCGTGCTGGACAACATCATCGAGCTGGTCTCCATCGGTGCGCGCGTGGGCGAGCGCCACACACAAGAACTGCAGAGCGTCCACCGCACCTCCACGGCGATCAGCGCCGAGTTCGAGCTGGACCGGCTGCTGCCGATGATCAGCCGCCAGGCCGCGGCGGTCTTCCGTGCGCCGGCGGCCAGCGTCATGCTGTGGGACGAGACTGAGGAGAACCTGGTCGTCAAAGCCAGCCACGGGCTGCAGGGTGAGGCCGGACAGCAGCGGATCCCGAAGGACGCCATCCTCAAGGAGGTCGAGCGGCTCGGCGGATACCAGCCTGTGTTCACCCCACGCCTGGGCCAGGGCGATGCGCGCGCCGCGGTGAGCGCCCCGCTGCTCACCTCAGGCCGGTTGATCGGGCTGCTGAACATCTTTTGCGAGGACGAACAGCGTGATTTCACGCCCGACCAGGCCGATCTCACCATGATCTACGCCAACCAGGTGGCGATTGCCGTGCGCAACGCCGCGCTGATCGATGAACTTCAAGAGAAGATCGACCAACTGGAGGCGGCGCAGGTCGAGCTGGTGATCAAAGAGCGGATGGAGCAGGAGCTGGCCCTGGCCCGCCAGGTGCAGCAGAGCGTCCTGCCGCGCACCTTCCCGGAGATTCTCGGCTATCACTTTGCGGCACGGAACGAGCCGGCCCGTCAGGTGGGCGGCGATTTCTACGACGTGATCCCGCTGGCCGACGACCGCTTCGGCCTGGTGATCGCCGACGTGTCCGACAAAGGGATGCCGGCCGCGCTCTACATGGCGCTGACGCGCAGCCTGATCCTGGCCGAGGCGCGCCGCGAGCGGTCGCCGGCTGCGGTGCTCGCCAACGTCAACCAGATCCTCCTGGAGCTTGGCGGGCCGGGCATGTCCGAGCTGGGCGAGCCGAGCATGTTCGTCACGGCGTTCTACGGCGTGGTCGACCGCGGCGCTCGCCGGCTCACTTATGCGCGCGCCGGCCACGACCGTCCGCTGCTGGTGCGCGGCAGGGCTGTCCAGGAGCTTGGTGGGCAGGGCATACTGCTGGGGCTGCTGGAGGGGGACCAGCTCGGCCTGTCGGAGGAGCGGATCGACCTGGCGCCGGGTGACCGGCTGGTGCTTTACACCGACGGGCTGGTCGATAGCCTCTCGCCGGAAGGTGAGTCGTACGGCGAGGAGCGGCTCAAGGCCTTTTTGGCCATCCATGGCGATCTGCCGCCGAATGAGTTGTGCGATGCCGCGTTCGCAGAGCTGGCCGCGTTCCAGGGCGGCGCCGAGCAATACGACGATATGGCCGTGTTGGCAATCCAGGTGGAATGACGCAGTGACTTTCTTGCCGCGCAGGATCTGTGAAGTCGTTATTTCCCGCTTTGGCCGGTCTCCGACCGAGCCAACGGCGGTTATTTCCCGCTTTGGCCGGTCTCCGACCGAGCCAACGACGGAACCAATTCTTTTACGAACCCGTCGAATCTATCTTCTGGCCCTCCTGGCCCTGGTCGCGAGTAGCCTGTTACTGAACGCCTGTGAAAAACCGGCGCCGCGCAAGCTCCACGGCACAACCAGCACAATGCCGCAGCCCGACTCCCGTCTGCCGCAGCCCGCTCCCGATCTGCCGCTGACCGATCAGTATGGCCGGCCCTTCTCGCTCAGCAC
>JALOOE010000183.1 GCA_025454565.1 Anaerolineae bacterium | reverse complement strand
GCGGCGGCGGCCGGCTGGCCTTGCTGCCGGTTGAGCCAGCTCAGGCCGAGTTGCTGGCCGAACTGCTCGACCGGCCCGCAGCGCTGATCGAAGCGCCGGTCTACCAGGTGGCGCCGCTGGCCGATCCGCTGACGAGCGACATCACACCGCACGACTGCTATCTGTTCGAAAAGGCGTCCTACACACAGCCGCCCAAAACGAATCGCCTGATCTGTCACCATGCTCTGGAAATCCCTGGCGCAGAGCCGTTGCTGCACGATCCGCAAACGCCGTGGGAGGTCTACTACGTCCGGCGTGAGGTAGACGAGTATCAGAAGATGGCTCGTGCGACGCAGATTCTGGCCGAGCCGTTCACGCCGCATACGTATGGCGCGACCGTACCCATCGGCGCCGGCCAGGCGGTGTTGTGGCAGGTAGATTATCAGCTCGATTCCGAGAAGGTGCGCCGTGGCTGGGCGCGGCTCCTGGCGAACCTGGGTGTCGGGCTGGCGACGCCGCTCTTCACCTATCGCAAAGCAGCCGCCGATCTGGGCATCCCTGCCTTCATGGGGATCACGCGCCAGCCATATATGGATGAAGCGGCGATGGTCGCCTATTTCAGTGACCCAGGCTACATCCTGAACAACCTGGGCGAAGGCGTCTACGGCTGGATGCAGCGCCAGGACAAGCGCGAGGGGGCGGTGGTTGTTTCCGGCAGCGCAGGGCAGAGCTGTTTCTTGACGGTCTTCATCGAATCGGAGGTGAACCGCGACCCAGAGCAGCGCGCCACGGATGTGCTGCCCGATCCGTCACTGGTGCCCGATCTTCACCTGGCGATCAACCGTCCCTGCCTGGTTTACCTCAACGGTCGCCGCATCGCCGATCTCCCGGAGATCGCCGCTAACCCGGTGAAGATCGAGGACACGCTGCTGCGCCGGGGTGTCAACCGGCTCTTCATCCATTGCCCCACCTGCGAACCAGAGCTGCGTCTGAACGCCTGGTTCAAGGATAAGCTGGGCACCTTCCTGTCGGGGTTGCGCTATCGGCTGACGCTGGATTGAGCGGTCACTGCACTCAATAGCCACAACTTCGCCATGCGCTGCTTCGTGCGCCCTGAGAACGGGCGCCGGGGTAGCGCATGATCGTGTTGTCTCCACGTTTCGCGGACAAGCCACCCACATGCTATAATCGGGCTCCCTACGTGTGCCGCCGGAGCATCTTCCATGAGTTGGCGACCGGCTATCAACTCAGCGATCGCATGGTTGATCGAGATCGAACTCAATCATCTGTCCGCTCTGTGCCAACCGCAAGATATGCCAGCGGTGCTGCAAAATTGAAGCCACTTGGAGGCGCTACAACATGAACCCACGCGAACGCTATCTGGAAGCTCTATGCTTCGGCCAACCCGACCATGTACCCCTGCAACCGGGCGGACCGCGCGAATCTACCCTGGCGATGTGGCGCAGCCAGGGGTTGTCCCAAGACGCCAATTGGGTGGATGTGATGGCCGCCGAGATCGGCGTGCCGCGCGCAGCGTTCGACGGCGCGACCAGCCTGCCCGATCTGACCAAGATGAATCCCATCTTCGAGGAGAAGGTGCTGGAGCATCGCGACGGCCACTACATCGTGCAGGACTGGATGGGCGCGATCACCGAAATCTCGGATCAGTTCGATTACACCTACATCCGCTCGGCGAAGGACTTCGTCACCCGCCATTGGCATAGCTTTCCGGTGAAGAATCGGGCCGACTGGGAGGAGAAGATTCGGTGGCGCTACGATCCGGCCGACCCGCTGCGCTTCACGCCGGAGTTCTGGGCGAAGGCCGAGGCGGCTGCCGCGTCCGACAGGGCGGTCACGATCTCGATCAACGGCCCCTTCTGGCAGATGCGCGAGTGGGTGGGGATGGAGCCGCTGTGCGAGATGATGGTGGACGATCCGCAACTCGTGCATGACATGGCTGCGGCCTGGACCGACTTCACCACGGCTGTACTCGAAACACTGCTGCGCCGCGTGCGGCTCGACGTGCTCCGCACCTCCGAAGACATGGCCTACAAAGCCCACAGCATGATTTCCCCGCGTATGACGCGGCGCTTCCTCCAGCCGACCTACTTTGCCTGGCGCGATATCTTGAAATCGTACGGTGATGCGATCATTGATATGGACTCGGACGGCTACATCCCGCACCTGATCCCGATCTGGATTGAGTCGGGGATCACCGTGTGCGACCCGATTGAGGTGGCGGCGGGCAATGACATCATCGCGTTCCGCGAGCAGTTTGGCCGGCAGATGGCCTATATCGGTGGGATCGACAAGCGGGCGATGGCAGTTGGCGGCCAGGTGATGCGTGATGAGGTGCTGCGCGTGGCCCCGCTGATCCAGGACGGTGGCTTCATCCCGAGCTGCGATCACGGCGTCCCGCCCGATATCTCGTGGCCGAACTTCATCGAATACACGCGATTGCTGGCGCAGCTGGAAGGCTGGCTGTGAGCATTCAACTTTGAGGCGCGACCGGAGCACCTTGGCGCATCCTACTGGCGGGTGTTTGAACGAGACGGCTGGTACTACACGCTCGAAATGCCATTGCTCCCGTCGCAGCGCGGACTGATCCGCGAGCGGGCGCGCCAGTTGCGCAATCCGGCGGTCTTCGTGGATGACGGCCGGCGCTATCTACTATATGCGGTCGCAGGCGAGTATGGTCTCGCGATCGCGGAGGTGAAAGAGATATGATGTCACGATCTGTTCGGAAGGTGCGCGTTGGTGTCGTCGGCTGTGGCGTGGTGGCTACGGCGTATTATTTGCCATATCTGATGCGGATGCCGGAGGCCGAGATCGCAGCGGTCTGTGACATCTACGAGGAGCGCACCGCGGCGTGCGTGCGGTTGTTCGGCGCGCAGGAACAGTATCAGGACTACTACGAGATGATCCGGCGGTCGGATCTTGACGTCGTGTTCATCCTGACCGGGCCAGGCACGCATGTGCCGTTCACCCTGGCCGCGGTCGAGGCGGGCAAGCACGTCCTGCTCCAGAAGCCGATGGCGCTGACGCTCGACGATGCGAACGCAATCACCGCGGCGGTGCGGCAGGCGGGCGTCAAGGCGTTGATCGAGCCGAGTCAGAACTCGCCGCTCGAACCGGCCTACGCTCCGGTGGCCAAGCTGATCCGTGAAGGGGTGCTCGGCGCGCCGTATTGGTTCACACTGATCCCCAATTCGCCCAGTGCCTATCATCCGTCGCTCGGCGGCAACCCCTATGGCGCGGGCGCGTTCTTCACCGAGGATTCCGGCGGAATCCTGTTCGACTTTCCCTACGCGCCGAGCCAGATCGTCACGCTGCTCGGGTCGTGCAAGAGCGTCATGGGCACGTCGGCGATCTCCGTGCCCGACCGGTACATCGTCCCGGAGGAGAAGTACAACCAGTTCCTGGCCCAGGCCACCGACCCCGATAATGCCAACTATTGGGATGTGGTCGTGAATCTACCCAAGACCGAGTATGTCCGCACGGGTGCGCCGGACAACGTTTTCAGCCTCTACGAGATGGCGAACGGCTGGTCGGGCGTCTTCCACGCGGGCCGGCCGTTCCATCCCGTGCCGAAGGGTTTCTTGGGCGGGCTGCACATCTACGGCAGCGAGGGCAACCTCTTCCTGGGCGGCGGCTACTTCGCCTCGATCATCTCCACCCGTCGCGATCTGCTGCCCGCCGTGGATGCCGACGGCTGGTATCGCATCCCGGTGACGGGCGATCCAAGCAAGACGCCGTGGCCGAAGCCGACCTATGGCGGGTTCAACTATTATCACGCTTCGACCCAGCATCTGATCGATTGTATCCTTCAGGATCGTGACCCGCTGCTGAATGTCGAGTGGGGCCGGCACATCACGGAGATGATGTATGGCGCGGTCGTCTCGGCGCGCACGGGCCAGCGGTATGAGATGACGACGACGTTGATAGGATGAGCACGATTGACAGGATGATCTTTTCGTTAGCCCAATCCTGTTCATCCTGTCAATCCTGTTTGGATTCGGCGTGGTGGGGCCTTACTGGGGGGTGATGTGGACAAAATTCGCATCGGTGTGATCGGGCTGCGGTTCGGCCAGTGGCACGTGCGCACGCTGGCGAACATGCCGGAGGCGCAGCTCGTCGCCATCGCTGACCGTGCGCCCGGCAACGCGGCCGAGGGGCTGGACGCCTACGCCGCGCGTTACGGCTGCCGGGCGTACACGGATGGCGTCGAGATGATGGAGCGGGAGCAACTCGACGCGATCAGCCTATGCGTCTCTCCGCGCTGGCGTGAGCCGTTGATCGAGCACGCGGCCCGGCGGGGGATCGCGCTCTTCATCGAGAAGCCGTGGGCGACTGACCTCGCGCATGCGGAGCACCTGGCCGAGTTGTGTCGCCAACTCGATGCGCGTGTGATGGTGGCATTCAGCTTCCGCTTCCTGCCTGCCATCGTCCGCTTGCGCGAACTGCTGGACGATGAACTTGGCCCTGCATGGCTGCTCAACGCCGAATACCTCTTCGGCTGGTTGCCACCTCCCAACTTCTGGCTGTGGGATCCGACCGACGGCAACGGCTTTTTCAACGAGAATTCATGCCACTTGTTCGATGCGGTGAACTACCTGCTGGGTCGGCCGGTCAGCCTCACCGCGGAGGCGGCGAACTTCACCGGCAGCCCGTCGGAGGACGCGGCCGCGCTCACGCTGCGCTATGCCGGCGGTGGGCTGGCTGCGCTGACGGTCGGCGCGACCGGCGCAAAGGCATTCCGCGAGTTTCCGCGGCTTGACGTTACGACGCAGCACGGCCAGGCGAAGTTGCTCGGTCGCGATCACATCTGGGAACGGCTGAGTTGGACGTTGCGCAGCGGCGACGATGTGCGTTCGCTGTTGCTCCCGGCCGAGCTTGACGGCCGCACGCGCTACACCTACGCCTTCCGCCATTTCTTCGAATGCATCCGGGAGGGTCGCCGGCCGTCGGTGGGGGTCGAGGACGGCGTGCGGGCAGTGGCGATGGCGATGGCGGTCTATGAGTCGGCGCGCACGGGGCGCAAGGTGGCGCTGTGACCGCGGTTGAAACCGCGGCTGATATGCCAAACCCGTTGAAACGGGTTGCCCCGTAGCGCGTAGTGCGTTTCAACGCACTTTTCATGTCAGGTGGTGGTTTCAACCACCACCTGCACTGCACCAACGCGGAGGCTCTCCATGCGATTAGGACTTGACGCAGGCGCCCACACCCTCGATCTTGCCGTCGAGCTGGGCATCCGTGGCGTGCCAATCTCGGCCGAGCAGCTCGTGCGCGATGGCGTCGCGGCGACGCTCGCGCCGTTGCATGAACGCGGCTTGCAGGTCTGCCAGATCGGCGCGTTCGGCTTCAACGTGCTTTCGACCGACCGGGCGAAGCAGGCGCGGCAGCAGACCCTTCTGGAGCAGGCGATCCCGCTGGCGGCGGCGACCGGCTGCCCATACATCGTGATCTGCGGCGGGAACTATCATCCCTCCGGGTTCGGGGCGGGCGATGCGCGCAACGACACCGGCGTAGCGCTGGATGAGATCGCGGCCGGCCTGGCGCCGGTACTGGCGTTGGCCGAGCAGTACGGTGTCCGGCTCAGCATCGAGCCGTATCTCAAGACGGCCATCTCATCAGCCGGGCGATTCGTGGCATTGTGGGAGCGAGTCAAGTCGCCGGCCTTGCGCGCCAACGTCGATGTCACCAGCCTGTACGACTACGCCGACATGTGGCAGCCGGCTGAGACCGTCCGCCGCACGTGCGCGGGGTT
>JALOOE010000182.1 GCA_025454565.1 Anaerolineae bacterium | reverse complement strand
AAGAGGACGCGCAGCCGATGGTCCTTGACGACGTTGTGGACCGTGGTCTCGATCTCCACGTGTTCGGCGCCGGCGCGCAGCGTCACCAGGCTGTCGATCACAAGCGATATCCACTGGTCGGTGCGCACCATCTGTCGGAAGTCGAACTCATTGGGCAACTCCATCACGGTGCGCACGCGGAAGGTCGCCAGCTCCGGCCCGTTATGCACCAGCGCCACGCTCGCGCGAGACGCGGTCGAGACAAAGGATTGGTCATTCAGCGCGACACCGTGATTCCAGCCGTCCCCGATGTCGGCGCGATCCTCAAAAGTGAGCAATCGTGCATAGCTGCGCCCCGTGCGCCTATCAAGCAGGGTCAGCGTGCCGTTCGGCTCGATCGTGACAGACAGCCGCTCGTTCGCCATCGAGCGCTCGCTGGTCGCCAGGCCAGGCGTCGCGGGATGTCGCGTCGGCTGGCCCTCATCGCCCGCGCGCAGCGTGAGCGTGGTGTAGCCGAGTGCGGGAATCGATAGTCGCAGCGCCACAGGCACCTCGGTCACCTTGTGGCCCTTCGGGAAGGAGACACCGTACGTGCGGAAGCGGCTGCGGTCGGTCGCCTGGCCCAGTCGCTGATACAACAGCTCGGCGCCATCCGGCCCGAAGATGCGAAACGCGGGCGTCGGTTGGAATGCGCCCATATTGAAGTTGAAAAGCGGCCAGCCCGGCGGGATCTCCAGGCGCAGGTCGGCCACGCCGTCGAACGGTGCCGACAGCGGATTGAAGAGTGTCACCCGCACTTCGTTCGCCGCCACGTCGCCCTGCACGCTCGCCGCCAGCTTGCAGATCGCCTCGGTCGTCAGCCGGTTGCCGATCTGCTCGGTCTGCGCAAAGCGAAACTTCATGTCCTCGTGGACAGCATCGATAGAGCAGCCGCAGATCGAGTCGTGCGGATGGTTCATCAATAGCCACTTCCACGCTACGTCGAGATAGCCCTGCGGGTACTCCGCATTGACCGCACGGTGCGCGAGCGCACTGAACGGCTCGGCCCATTGGCAAAGTACAGCCTGGCACGCGGCGTTGGCCTGCTTGATCCAGACCCGACTGGAACCGACGCCCGGGATCAGCCATTGATGATCGATAACTGCGGGGAAAAAGCCGGGCTCCCGGAGCTCGCCTTCCACTACCGCCGTGATCTCCGGAGCCAACGGCGCCATCTCAGCCAGATAGTCGTCCAGCGAGGTATGGACGACCTCGAAGCCGTCGCGCGGCTGGCCCAACCGCTCGGCGATGACCGCATACGCCGCGCGATCCCACTCCATGTGATCGCCGCCATCGAACGCCAGCATTGGTCCGGTCTGCGTCTCCATCCCCTCGGTGACGAGATAGGCCTCCAACCGTTCGCGCAGCAGCTCTGGGTCGGGTTCCGGTTGCGGATCGCGCGCATACCGTGCCTCGCTAGCGAAGCTGCAATAACCGTTATGGCCGAAGCGATAGCACGGCAACTCGGTGCCGTCGGCCCCGCGCCAGCGCATCATGCGTTGATCGATGATGTTTACGCCACGCCAGATGAAGCCGCCAGTAATGCCGAAGCCGGCGAAGATCTGCGGCATCTGGCTGTTGTGGCCGAACATGTCGCACATGAAACCGGCGTTCGACGGCTGCCCGCCGAACTGGCGCGCGACTTTGCGGCCAAGCGCGATGTTGCGCACCAATGACTCCCCGGAGACGAGGAATTCGTCGGGCAACACATACCAGGGGCCGATGACGAACTTGCCTTCGCGGGCAAAACGCTCAACCTGGCTGCGGCGCTCAGGCCGCACTTCCAGGTAGTCCTCCAGCATGATCGCCTGGCCATCGGTCTGGAAGGGGCCGCGCAGTTCATCCCGCTCCCAGCCGGCGATGATGCGATCGAGCAGGCGAACCAACCGGTAGCGGTAGTCCTGGAAGGTCTGGTACCATTCACGGTCCCAGTGGGTGCTGAGGACGTAGTGGACGCGACGTGGGGGCATGGGTTATTCCTTTCGTTGTTGGGATCAGGTGTCAGGGATCAGGAGACAGATGTCAAACGTCAGACGTCAGATGCGCCGCAGTATCAGGTCGAAGCAGAGCGCGGCTGTCCAGTGATAGTCGCGAATCACCTCGTATTTAGATCGAATGTCGTAGCGACCGGACACCGGGCCCTTGCGGTCGCAGGCCATCGGCGGGCGCTGACCACTGGCATCGTAGAACTCAAAAAGTACGCCGTATTGTTCGTAGGCTTCCCGCACAAACGCGAGCGTGCGTTCGGTAAGCCAGTGCGCCGTCGTGTCTCGGCCGTGGCGGCGCAGGCCGATGATGGTCATGTAGTTCATGTTGATCCAGGCTGCCCCGCGCCACATGTCGGTGGACCAGGTCGGCTCATCCAGCGCTACCGAGGGGATGGGGCACGCCGCGCCGAACGCGGCCGGGTCGCGCAGCGCCCGCTCCAACGCGTCGACGCGCGCCGGCGGCACATCGTCCAGCAGCAGCGGCATGAAGCCGGATACGGCGCGCACCGGGATGAAGTGGCCGTCCATGTCGCGGTCGCAGTAAAACTGCTTTGCCGGGTTCCACAGGCGCGCCTGGATCGCCTGTGACATCGCATGACTGCGCTCGCGCCACAGACGCGCCCGATCCGGCAGATCCAATACGTCCGCTATCTTCGCCAGACAGGCCATGTCATGCGCCTGGTAGGCTGAGAAGTCGGGCGCATCCAGGATCACGGCGCCGTCGAAACGAGAGCAGTTATCCATGCCGGATTCGCCGGAGCGCGATTTCGCGTTGGCCTCGATGGCCCATTCGAGCAGCCCATTCGTGTTGCGATCGCGATGCGCCAGATTCCAGTCGAGATACGCTTCCAGCCTTGGAAACGCCTCCGCCAGCCGAGTCTTGTCGCCCAAGATGGCGTGATTCTCCCAGATGGCCCAGGCCAGCAGCGGCGGCTGCGTCACCTCGGAGGTCTGCCCGGAGACGCCTCTGATGTGCGGGAGCATGCCGTCGGAGTGCTGCGCGTCGAGCATTGCCATCAAGAAATCGCAGGAAAGCCGTGAATCGATCCGGTTCATGGCGAAGCTATGAAAGACGGAATCCCACAACCACATATGGCGATGGGGGATCCGATCCGGCGTCGACCAGCAGCGTCCGATCGCGCCTTCCGGGCCGAGCGTATTAACCTTCATCACACCGGCACACTTGCGAAGGAAGCGAGCTTCGCCGTCGTCCGTCCCCTTGGGCAGCGCCGCATAGAAGGCCAGCCGGCGCGTCACTTCCGCCGAGAGATCGGCGGACAGCCCGGCTTCCGCACGCGCGCCGGCGACCTCCGGCGTTTCGCCGTATGCCACGGCGAAACGGCTTTCGTTCCGGCGCAGGGCCACGGCTTCCGTCTCAGTCAGGCAGCGGGGATCATAGTGCGGCGCCCACGGATCGGTATCGGTGACGGGCGGCAACGGCGCAAGCTCGACGCTCGCGCCCGCCGGCAGTTGGCCGATGACTGTGTGCCACGCGCTGAAGGTGACGATCAGCTCGCCGCTTGGAGTCTCTACGATCAGAGCGTCGTTGGTCGCGACCAGCACCTGACCGGGGTCGGGCAGCCGGAGCCGCAGCACGTGCGGGGCGGCGGTGTGAATGAGCAGATCGTACGGTTCGGCTCCGAACGCCAGCACGAAGTTCGTCATCGAGCGGGTCGGGCCGTCGATACCGGAGAAGGCGAAGATTGCGCCTTCGCCCCAGATATCGGGAAGCGGGCGATGCATCTGCAAGATGGTCTTCAGGGAAATCATTTCGATTCCTACGTTTTCTTCTAGCCACGAGGTCACGGAGGACAGAGAGTTCTTATTACGATTCGTCTCCGTGCCCTCCGTGGCTCATTTTGCCTGGATCGGCAACTGCGCGCCGTCTCGCAGGTAGAGCGGGATGCGAGCCAACGGCGCGTCGGCCTCGATCCACCGCCCGCCGGGCTGCGCTTCCCCCGTCCAGGCATCACGCCAGGTCGCGCCTGCCGGCAGATAGAGCTGCCGGCGCCGTGCGCCCTGCTCCAGCACCGGGGCGACCAGCAAATCCGGCCCGAACATGAACGCATCCTCCACTGCTGCGGCCGCTGCATCTTGCGGGAAATCGAAGAAGAGTGGTCGCATCGGCGGGACGCCGACCTCGCTCGCCAGGCGCATCTGGGCCAGAATATAGGGGCGCAACCGCTCGCGCAAGAAGAGCAGCTCGCGTATGATGCCATACGCTTCATCACCGAACGACCACACCTCGTTGTGGTTACCGTTCGTCCAGCCCTCCGCCGGCTGACGATGGCCGTGCAACCGAAATAGAGGACAGAACGCGCCATACTGGAACCAACGGACGATCAGCTCTCTGAAGTAGGGCGTCTCGATGTTGCCGCCGTGGAAACCACCGATGTCGGTCGTCCACCAGGGGACGCCGGATAGCCCCACATTCAGCCCGGCCCGCACCTGCTTCTGCAGCGCCTCGAATGTCGAGGGAATATCGCCCGACCAGAGCGCTGCGCCGTAGCGCTGACTGCCTGCCCATGCCGACCGGCACAGCGTCACGATCTCGGTTTCCCCCTCGCCGCGCAATCCCTCCCAGATGCCCGCCTCGTGCAGCAGTGGATAGATGTTGCCCACTGCCAGCCCGTTGCCCAGATGGTAGCGCAAATTCCCGGGATGTGACGGATACATCTCCGGCTCGCAGGCGTCCAACCAGAAGACCTTGATGCCGTGTCGATAGTAGCCTTCGCGCAGCCGCTCCCAGAGGAAGGCGCGCGCTTCGGGATGGGTCGCATCGTAGAACTGGATGTAGATGCGGCCTTCGGGCCGACAATCCTGGAAGAGCATGTGGGCGGGCAGGCCGTGCTCATTGCGAATCAGCAGACCGCGGCTGCGCATCGTCTCGGTGTTGGGGCTGAGCAGATTCACCGTGGGCCAGACCGATACCATCAGCTTGACGCCCATCGTATCCAACTCTTGCACCATGCCGGCGGGGTCAGGCCAATGCCGCGGATCGAACTGCCAGTCGCCCATCAGGGTCCAGTGGAAATAGTCGGAGACGATGACGGAAAGGGGCAGACCGCGACGTTTGTATTCACGAGCGATCCCCAGCAGCTCATCCTGCGAGGCATAGCGCAGCTTGCACTGCCAGAAGCCTGCCGCCCATTGGGGGAGGAGCGGCGCGTGGCCGGTCGCTTCGGTGTAACGCGCCAGGATTTCGGCCGGTGTCTGCCCCGCCGCAATCCAGTAGTCGAGTTGTGGCGTCGCCTCAGCCACCCAACGCGTCCCGCTCGCAGCCAGCTCCACGCGTCCCACGGCCGGATTGTTCCAGAGGAAACCGTAGCCCCGGCTGGACAGCAGGAACGGGATGGCGACCTCGGTGTTACGCTGCACCAGATCAACCACGCAGCCCTTCTGATCCAGCTTGCCGTGTTGATGCTGGCCAAGGCCGTAGAGCCGCTCGCCGTCGTACGCCATGAATCGCGCTTCGAGGTGAAAGAGATCGCCAGCAGCGGGGGTGAAGGAGCGCGATGGGGGCCAGACGAAATGGCCCGGCGCTTCGCTCAACAGCTCGTCGCCGGAACCCGAGGCGAAAAAGGCCAGCTTGCCGTCAGCCGAGAGCCGCGCCTCGATGCCGCCGTTGCGGATGACGGCTTGTGTCTCGCCGATCTCGATGCTCCGCTGACTCGCGCCCGGCTCGAGCAATGCGCCGGGCAAGTCATCGCGGATGGCCGCAGCGACGGTGGCGCGCACGCGCAAACCATC
>JALOOE010000181.1 GCA_025454565.1 Anaerolineae bacterium | reverse complement strand
CGGCCTGGATCAGGAACACCGACACGATGGCGGCCACGACGACCGCGCCGGGTGCCAGGGTCAACGGATGCACCATCGCGACGGCCGCCCAGAGCGCCACCAGGACCAGGCCGAAGGGGTAGATAGTGCGTCCCTGATAGGTGAGCCAGGCCAGGATGAAAACTACGGCCGCCGTGATCAGCAAGAAGGTCAGCAAGGCCTGGGTGGCGGCGCCGATCTGAAGCGATATGCCCTCCCAGACAACCGCTTTGCCCAGCCAGATCGTCCGCCCGGCGACCTGCACTCGCGTATCGAGCGGCAGCCGCCACAAAAGAACGGCCAGCAGGAGCGCGGCGCTCGCGGCCCCCAGAGCGGCGAGACCCTCCATCTTGCGCAGGAGGTAGACCGCGCCCGCAGCGAGCAGCAGGAATCCGATGACGAGCTCAGGTCCGGCGATCATGCGTCCTCACCGGGGCGCGTCAGGCCGCTGCTCATCCTGGATGAGGCCAGACCGCGCGACACCATCAGATAGGAGATCGCCAATCCCAAAAGCAATTGCCCGCCCTCCAACACGCCAATCATCGTCCGATTCTGTATCAGGCTGAACAGCAACAGCTCGCTGCCGCCCAACACCGCAAGCAGCGATAGTCCGGCATGCAGTGGTTCTTCGTGCAGCGCGAGCCCCAGCAAGCCGATCAGCACCAGCCAGAAGACCGCGTCTTTGAAGAGTTGGTCGACCTGAGGCAAGTCAATTTCTTCTCGCAGCGCGAGGAACGTGACGGCTGCTAGAGCCACTGCGAGCGCCCGGAAGCTGCCCAGCGAAGCCATCTGCGGCCAGCGGCTCTCCCAGCTTACCCCGCTGGCCGGATTCCAACGCAATTGGCGTGCTGACATGTAGAGCATCACAGCGATCAGCCCGCCCACGATGGCCTGGAGCAACGCCCATTCAGGTGGGATGATCTGGGACAGGAGGAGCGCCAGCACGATCGAAAGCACCGCGTATGCGAACAGCACGATGCGCCAATCGCGCATGATGACGATGACCGCGACCGCGGCGGCTCCCAGCAGAACCGCCGGCAAGCCGATCAGGAGACTCAGTTGGCGGAAGAGATCGGAGAGATTCATCGTATCATCCGCGCAGCAAGACCCATAACACCAGACCGGCGAGCGCAAGCCAGCCCAAGTAGCCTTCGCCCTCGCCCAGCGTCGCGAAATATTGCAGGCCGCCGCCGACCACGCGCAGCCCACCGATTACGAGCCGATACAGCCACTCCAGGCCGACGATCGCGCCGAGGCCCTGCTGCCAGCCGCGTACTTGGCCGAAGATCTGCGTGCGCCAGATCCCCAGCGCCACGCCGCCCAACCCTGAGATCACGAGGCCGATCCACACCGAACGGCGCGCCGTAGCAATCACCTGCGCCAGCGTCGTAGCGCCGTCCGCAAGTGCAAACCCGCCGAGCGCCGCGAGTCGCTGGGGGAACAGGCCCCAAGCGAGGGCGGGCACTGCCAGAAGTAGCGTCACGGCGGCCAACCGGACCAAGGTGCCATACGAGCGAGGGCTCGGCGGCGCTGCCCCCGCGTCCTCTGCATCGGGTATCCCGGCGCGTCGTACCAACGTCCAGAGCGCAGCGACCAACAGAATCTCGCTCACCAGGAGAACGCTAAACAACCCCGGGGCGATTGCCAGCTCGGTGGGGAAGATTAGCACCGAGCGAGCCAGAAAGCCGACCGTGCCGGGCAAGCCCCACAGCACGAGCGCGCCGAGGAGCGCTGGCAGACGCCAGCGCCATCCGCCGCGGCCCATCTGCGTCACGGCCAACAGCCCGGCGCCCAGCCCGAAGGCCGCCAGCGCCCAGGCAAAGGCGCCCGGTCCCGGTTGTCCGGATACGTAGGCGGCCAGCATGACGATGCAGGCGCGATTGACAGCGATCCACCGCCACCGCCACTGCTCGTCTTCGGCCGTCCACGCGGCGATGGCCGTCCCCAGCAGGGCGAACGCGCCGAGCGCGGCCCATTCCGGCTGACGCGTCAGGCCCAAACCGGCCAGCGCCTGCACACGCGCCAGCAGCCAGATGCCGGCTGTCGCGCCCAACAGGTGCACGGCGGTCTGTGCCGCGTTGCGTATCTTGCCGGGCGAGGTGATCCAGAAATGTAGGGGATAAACGCCGACCCGGATCAGGCCGAGCAGCCAGAGCCACGGCAAAACCGATCTCAGGAAGCGCCCGCCGATCAGCGGTTCAGAAATCCCGCTCTCGCCGGCCATGATCAAGATGAGCAGCAGCAACGGCGTGGACATCGTCAGCAGCGCCCATGCGCGCCCCGCCGGCTCAGACTGCCGCGCGGGGTGCAGGCGCAACGTCAGCATCGCATCCAGGATCAGCCAACAACTCGCCAGCGTGATCAGGTTGGCCGAGCACACAAACAGGGCGGCGGCGGCCCCGAGCCACAACGTTCGCTCGGCAGATCCGCCGGCTGGCGTGAGGGGCGCGTCGTAATCCGTCAACAGGAGCACGGCCGCCGTGAGCACGAGGATCATCAGGACGGCAAACCAATTCCACGGATCAGCGCGCCACTGGATTGTCGCGCCCGCGACGGTCAACGGCTGCCACTTCCAGCTCAAGCTCTGGGCGGCTGGCGTGGCTCCGATGCGCAGCCACAGGAAGGCTGCCGCCGCGACTGTCAGCAGCGCCAACGGGATGCGAAAGCGCGCCAGCCTGACGGTGCGTCGCGTCACGGCGGCGCGCCAGACCAGCCAGGAGAGAAACCACAGCAGCAGTCCACCCAACGCCAGGAGCAGCGCAGGGCCGAGTGGTTGAAAGAAGAGCATGCGGATCATAGCAGTTGGCCGCCATTCTACCGCCGCGCAGGGCTGATGGCAAATAGTGGATTGTTGGATTGCTGTTCACCACCCAATCGCCTATAATGACGGCAGCTTGTCCGCTGTCGAATTCGTATCGGGAGGTCTCATGCAACGACTCGTTGAGTGTGTTCCCAACTTTAGCGAGGGGCGCCGCTCCGAAGTGCTCGAAGCGATTGCTGACGCATTGCGCGCACACGACCACGTGCAACTGCTGGATATCGAGAGCGATGAAGATCACAACCGCTCGGTATTCACTCTGGTCGCACCGCCCGAGGCAATGTCGCCAGCGGTGTTCGACGCGATCAAGACCGCGGCCGCGCACATCGATCTTGAGCAGCATCGCGGGGCCCATCCGCGTATCGGCGCAACTGATGTCGTACCGTTCGTGCCGCTTCGCGATGTGGAGATGGCCGAATGCGTGGTGTTGGCGCAGGAGCTCGGTCGCCGGGTCGGCGAGGAGTTGGGCATCCCTGTCTATCTGTATGAGTCAGCCGCCACGCGCCCCGACCGCATCAACCTGGCGGACATCCGGCATGGCGAGTACGAGGGCTTGAAAACCGCGATCGTTGACAGCCCCGATCGGATTCCTGACTTCGGGCCGCGCCGTCTCGGGCCGGCGGGCGCGACGGTCATCGGCGCGCGGCCGTTTCTGATCGCATACAACGTCTTCCTGACGACCTCCGATGCCGAGATCGCCAGGAAGATCGCCAAGACGATCCGGAACAGCTCCGGCGGTCTCCGCTACGTCAAAGCGCTCGGCCTGTTGGTCAACGGCAAGGCGCAGGTTAGCATGAATCTGACCGACTTTCGCAAGACACCGATTCATCTGGCGGTCGAGATGATCCGTCGCGAGGCTGCGCGCTACGGCGTCGGGATCGAGTCAAGCGAACTCATCGGCATGATCCCGCAGCAAGCGCTGCTGGACGCCGCAACCTGGTATTTGCAGTTGGATAACTTCCGGCCGGAGATGGTGTTGGAGAACCGGCTGGGCGAGTGAGCGGCGAGAGCGGGAGCAGGGGTGAACGGGTGAGCGGGTGACAAGGTGATGCGGGATCGCGCCTTGTCACCCGTTCACCTTGTCACCTTGTCACCTTGTCACGTCTCCGCCTGCACCGCCTCCAGATGGGCGATGAGATCTTGGTGGGTGATGATGCCGACAAGCTTTCCGCCATCGAGCACGGGGATCGAGCTGGCTGGGCGCTCCACCATCATTGTGGCGATCTCCTCCACGTCGAGATCGGCGTCGGCGGTGATGACCGGCGTGGTCATGATGTCGCGCGCGGTGATGCCCAGGATGTGCCGCACAATCTCGTTGTACTCGCGTTGGCCGGTCAATGGGATGCGCGCATCGAGCAGCGGCAGATAGACCGGCGAGTGCGGTCGGGCGTGGCGGGCGATCAGGTCGAGCGAGGTGACGATCCCGATGATCTCACCCCGCTCCACTACCGGCGCGCCGCTGATGCCGCGCGTCCGGAAGAGGCGGACGATGTCGGGAATCGGCGTGTCCGGCGCCAACGTCACGACGTCGGCAGTCATGACATCACGGGCTTGCATGGCAGCCTCCTTGGAACGTCAAATCAGACTGCGTTTTCGTCGCATGAGTCGTCCGGCGCGCTCATGAGTCGGCGACGCCGGTGTGACCGAACCACTGCCTCATTCTAGCACAGTCAGCCGGTCTGGTCAACGCTTTTTGCGCGATTGGGTGAGCTAGAATTGCCCCTGGAGCGAGCGCGCATACCCCGTCAGCTCCACGTAGCCGTGCCCCGTGATCGGCTGGCCGGCGCGCGTTCCTGATACCCGTGCCGCGCCCTCCCAATACGGCAGCGAGGTCTGCATCTCCTGGTCGGCCAAATACGGCGTGACCGTCAGACGCAGATCGGCAGACGGCACGGTCACGGTCCAGCCCGCGGGATAGACGCCGCCCGTGCGCGGGCTGCGCCACTCGCCGGTCGGTTGGATGTCGAACGCATCGGGGGCAAGCGACCACGTTGAGCCGTCCGATGCGATGCGTGTGCCGCTGGAGAAGGAATCACGGCTGCCGTCGGTCCGCCGCAACGCATAGAGCATCACTTCGCTGCCGTCGCTGAGTTGCAGGCTGAACCAATCCCACCCCGCCAGCTCCGGCCCGAGCGCGCTGGTGCTGAACTCGTGATCCATCCAGCTCAGGCCGTCCACTGTGAACGTCTTGCCGCCCACGGTTATTGTGCCGGTGGTGTCGATGCGCGGTTGGCTGTAGTAGATGGATGCGTTCCCCGGCTCCGGCCCTTTCCGGCTGTAGCCGCGATCGCCCTGGAGCACCGGGCCTTTCCGGTCGACCAGGCTGAGGTTAAGGCCGAGGTCGAGATCGGAAGCCGGGTCTTCGGCGGAGGCGCGCAGCACGATCCGACCGTCCGGCTCCTCCGAGACTGACCAATCATCGAGCCAGACGCGATATGGGGCCGCTTGCGCACCGGCCAGACCGGCCGCGCCGCGCGCAAAGCGTTCGGTCGAATGGTGCCTGCCGCCCGCCACATCGGTGAGCGCAAAGTGGGCCATGTAGACCTGATCCGCGCCCCAGGCAGATGCCCGCTGGACGCGTTGGTCCGGCGCTTCGAGTGCGCGGCGGAAGAAGGTGAGTTGGTAGCCGAAGTGCTCGCCTGATTCGGCCGTCAAGTTGCCGGTGTAATACCACCATTCGGTCTGCGTGTCGTTGTGCGGGCCGTGATCCGTCGGGAATGTCAGCGGCCGCGGCCCTTCGATGCGCGTGAATCCCGCCGTGTCTGCGGCAACCGGCGCGGCCGGCGCAACCATGCTCGCACGCAGCGGTTGCGCCGGCTTGGGCCAAAGCAGCCACGCCACCGCGGCGCTCAACAGCAGCAGCCCGCCGAGCCACCCGCTACGTCGTTTCATAGTGTCCCCCCGCATCGACCATCCGCCCCTCCCCAACC
>JALOOE010000180.1 GCA_025454565.1 Anaerolineae bacterium | reverse complement strand
CATCCGCGAGGCCAACGTGCTCGCTGCAATCACCACCAATGACGCCGATAACCTGGCGCTGTGCTACCTGGCCCGCGAAACCTACAAAGTGCCGCGCACGATTGCGCGCGTCAACAACCCGCGCACGGCCTGGCTCTTCAACCAGACGTTTCATGTTGATGTGGCGGTCAATCAGGCAACGATCCTGGCGAGCACCATCGAAGAAGAGATGTCGCTGGGCGATATGATGACGCTGCTGAAGCTGCGCCGCGGCCAGTTCTCGATCGTGGAAGAAAAGATTCCGGCCGGCGCCAAAGCCATTGGCATCCCACTCAAAGACCTGAAGCTGCCGGAACAGTGCGTCATCGCCGCGATCATCCGCCGCGGCGAGATCCAGATCCCGCGCGGGATCACGACGTTCGAGGAAGGCGACGAAGTGTTGGCCGTCGTCGGCCACGAGGCCGCGGACGAGCTGGCCGCGCTCTTTGCGCGCCCGGCCGCAGCTTCGCCGGCCGTGACCAAAAAATAGACTTGGGTGTTTTCTTACTGACATAGAAGCCTGTCCGGGCTATCCTGGACAGGCTTTTTGTGTTGCTGAGATATACCCAACCTGATGAGGAGTGTACTGATGGCTTACCAACTTCCGACCCTACCATATGCGTTCGATGCTTTGGAACCGTATATCGACACCACGACCATGCAGATCCACCATGGCAAGCATCATGCCGCCTACGTGGCTAATCTGAATAAGGCTATCGAGGGCACGACCTTCGAGAGCGTGCCGCTCGAACAATTGCTGGCCAAGCTGGACAGTGTGCCGGAGAATATCCGCACCGTGGTGCGTAACAACGGTGGCGGTCACATCAACCACAGCCTCTTCTGGACAATCCTGGCGCCGAATGCTGGCGGGGCCCCGACCGGTGAGCTGGCGGCCGCCATCGACAAGACCTTCGGCAGCTTCGATGCCGCGAAGGAGAAACTGAGCGCGGCCGCCATCTCTCGCTTCGGCAGCGGCTGGAGTTGGCTGGTCGTCAAGCCGGGCGGCAGCCTGGAGATTTACAGCACCGCCAATCAGGACAGCCCACTCATGACCGGTGATAAGCCGATCCTGGGCATCGATGTCTGGGAACACGCTTACTATCTGAAATACCAGAATCGCCGGCCGGAGTACGTCGCCAATATCTTCAACGTGATCAACTGGGCGCAGGTCGCCGCCAACTTCGCCGCGGCACGCCGCTAACGCCAGACCCGCGGGCATAGGCCTCCCGGTCACCGGAGTAGCCACCGGTCGACTTGGGAGGCTTTTTTATCGCCGCCGATCAGTTGGGCGTGCGGGACGTGTAATGTGGATTGAAATATTGATCTGATAAGATAGCAGTGATTAGTTGAGACGGACTCCGCGCACGCCAGCGGATAGGATCACGCGACCCAAACATGATGCAATCTTAAATTTTTGAACTCTGGTCAACTTGGCCGTCACCGAGTGGCGTGTGGTGCGTCTTCTAAGGTGGAAGAACAAGATCACCGCTGATTGAGGCGATGCGGTCTGAGCGGACCAGCACGTTGAGGTGTAGCGGAGCACGCGGAGGCATTATGAGCATCGACCAGATGGTTGGCAAGCGTGAACAGGGCAAGGTGGAGCGCAAGGAGCGGCTTTATGAGGCGGCTCTGAGCCTCTTCCGCGGGCAAGGCTACGAGATGACGACCGTCGATCAGATCACGCGTCAGGCTGGCCTGGCAAAAGGCACCTTCTTCAACTATTTTCCGACGAAGGATTCGGTGCTGCGCTACATGGGTGCCCGCGAGGTCGGACGACTGGGCGCTGCCACCCTCAGCATCAATGGGACAGCTTCGTCGATCGGCAAGCTCAAGCGGCTGATGAGCGCGTTGGCCGCCAGCCTGGAGCGCGATCGGGAGCTCGTGTGCTTGATCTTCCGCGAAGGCGTCACCGTGTCCGATCTGATGGCCGGCGACGCGGGCGGATTCAGCCTGCAACCCATGGCCGCTCTCTTGATCCGGCAAGCGCAGCGCCAGAACGAGATCAACCCCGATCTCGATCCCGACGCCCTGGCGGCCGCGCTGGATGCGCTCTATCTGCAGCAGTTGATCCGCTGGTGCGAGTCGAGCAAGCCGTATCCGTTGGCCGAGCGACTGACCGGCATCGCCGACCTGCTGTTGAGCGGCATCACCACCCGCTGACGCGAGAGGATATCGCCGGTTGAGCGCATCTCAGAATCGAGTCGAAGTTGCTGCGGGCCAGATCACCTGGACAAGGGATCTGGCCCGCGATTTGTTCCCCGCGGCTGTCACGCCCTTTCATTGGACGCTGCTGCGACGCCCAGCGCAGGAAGCGATGCGGCGCACCTGGGTGGAGCTCGGCGTGGCATTGCCCGCCGCGGATTTTTGGCGGCGCGCCCCGGACGGCTGTGTCTATCTCAACGCGGATCTGCTGGCGCAAGCCGGTCGAGCAGTGCACGGCGCGGCCTGGCTCAGTGCGCCGCCGGCCCCGGAGCGGGGCGGTTTGTTTGGCCGCTGGCAGACGCCGGGGGCGATCAAGCGCGTCCAGGCGCAGGTCGATGCAGTGGCGCAGGAAGCCGATAGCCTGAACCAGCGTCTCGCCGAGTGGCTCGCCTTCGTCCAGCGGCTGCGCTGGACCCAGGCCGACCTGCTCCAGGTGATGGAAGAATTGGAGCCGCGGGCGCAAAGCGTCTTGCAGACTTATTTCGCGCTGCGGGCCGGCCTGTCGGCGGCGCAGGCTGAGGTCGCGGCGCGGCTGACGGAATGGCTGCCTGGCCATCCGCCGCAGACCATCCTCCATCTTTATGCCGGTCTGGCTGGGTTGCCCAGCGTCGAGGCGGCCTATGCCGTGGCTGCGGTGGGCGATGCCTCAAATCAAGATGCCGCCGTGCAGGAGTTTCTGACGCGCTACGGGCACCGGGGGCCGGGCGAGATGCTGCCGGAAGCTCGACGCTGGCGTGAGCACCGCGACGCGGCGGTGCAGCTCGCCGCGCTGCCGCCGATGCGCGATGTCGAAGCGGCGCGTGCTGCGCGCCAGGCTGCCGAGGAGTGGGTGCTGGGCCGGCTCGACAGCAATCAGCGACGCCAATTCGAGCCGCTCCTGGCGCGGGCACGGCGACTGTGCCGGGCCGTCGATGTAGCCTGGGACGGGCTGGCGCGCGTTATGGCCGGCGCGCAGCTCTGGTTGCACACCGTGGCCGTCGAGGCCGTTGCCGCCGGCTTGATCGCCGATCCGGCTGAGGTGCATTTTCTGGAGCTTGAAGAGCTGAAGCAAGTGGCGACCGGGGAGTGGCATCGCGGGCGCAGCGAACGCGTGCGCGAGGAAGTTGTCCAACGACAACGCCAACGGGCTAACGATGATCTGGCCGCGTGCGCGGAGGAGCCTGCGCGAGCACCCGTGGCGGCGAGCCCCGGCGCGGCGCGCGGGTCAGCCTTCCGCGTTGGACCCGCGACGGATCTCGCGCGTCTGCCCGGCGCGGTCATACTGACACGTGTCGTCTCACCGGGCGACGCGCCATTCTGGCTGCCAGCGGCCGCCGTGCTCGACGCGGCAGGCGACCCCTGGAGCCCCGGCATGATCGTCGCACGGGCAATCGCTGTGCCGGCTGTGACCGGCATCGCCGAGCCCATCGCACACGCCGCGCCGAGACACATGATCGCTGTGGACGGAAGCACTGGCAGAGTCGAGATCGAGTCCCCGATCCCCCCGTTGGGTTAGCCGCCCGTTTCTTGCATTTCAACCTATGGTATAATCTGGGCCATGCAAAAACTGCTCTGGGGCACGGCCCAGATGGGTTTGAACCTGCTCCCGGCTCAGGCCGCGGCCTTCGATACCTTCACCGAAGAGCTCCTGGCCTGGAACGAGCGCACGAATCTGACCGCCATCACGGATCCCGATCAGGTTGAAATCCGCCACTACCTGGATTCGTTGGCGTTGGTGCCGGCGCTGGCCGCGCTCGATGGCGTCTCGCCGGCCACGCTGCTGGGGCGCGGCGTCAGAGCGATCGATGTGGGGGCTGGGGCGGGCCTGCCGGGGCTGGCGCTGCGCATCATCTGGCCGAAGCTGCGGTTGTGTGCGATGGAGGCCACGGGCAAAAAGGTGCGCTTCATCGAGCACATGGTGGCGCAGCTCGGCCTCGCCGATGTCCAGACCGTGCATGGTCGGGCTGAGGAGTTGGCGCTGCGTGACGAATATCGGGGGGCGTACGATCTCGTGCTGGCGCGTGCGGTCGCGTCGCTGCCGACCCTGGTGGAGTATCTGCTGCCGCTGGCGCGGCGCGGCGGGCGAGTGGTGGCATACAAAGGCTCGGCGGCTCACGAAGAGGCTTTGGCGGCCGAGTATGCCATCCGCGTGTTGGGCGGGCAGTTGACCCGGCTGATCCCCGTGGAGGTGCCCGGCCTGGCAGAGACGCGCGTGCTGGTAGTGATCGACAAGGTATCACAGACGCCGGACGGCTATCCGCGCGGCCGCGGTCTGCCGCGGAAGCAGCCGTTGGGGTGCGAGGAGAATCCGGATTGCGGTGAGGAGATGGAGGGGTAGTCTTCTCGCTCACGTGGGGGCTCTGAAAGGAGATGTCCGGAAATGCAATTCCTGAATTGGTCCGATTATGTGCGCCTGGCCCTGTCCTATGCGGTTTTCAGCCGGGACGAAGAAGGCGCCTGGACCGTGGAAGTGCCCGTGCTGCCCGGCTGTATCACCTGGGGGCAAACCCGGGCCGAAGCGGCCTTGATGGCCGAAGATGCGGTTCAGGGCTGGCTGGTCACGGCGCTGCGTTTTGGCGACCCAGTTCCCGTGATAGATAACAACGCCCTCGGCTATCTGGTGGATCAAGACGTGGAAGCAGGCCTGGTTCATGCCTGAGCTGAGTCCGGAAGGGCCTCTGGTTGTCATTCGCAAGCTGCGACGATTGGGTTTCGATGGCCCCTTTGGCGGTGGACGCCACGTCTTTATGCGCCACCCGGAAACACGGGTGAAGATCTCAGTCCCGATGCATCAGGGACGTGACATCCCGGTCGGGACATTGGCCGCCATCATCAAGCAGGCAGGCGCGACCCCCGAGGAGTGGTCACGCCTGTAGGGACACGCCATAGGGTAGTAACGTCACGTGCCCGGCACTCTATAAGTGCCGGGCACGTCTGTCTTAGCGTGCCGGCGTGATGCGCCCGGAGACCGCGAGGCGGGTGGCGTCTGGAGCACGAAACCGCGAAGTATCGCGAAGACACGAAGCGCCCCCAACGCTTCGCGCACTTCGTGCTTCGCGTTCTCCGTAGGCCTTCGTGTCTCCGCGATCCAAACTCTCACTGCGCTGGCGTGATGCGTACGTCGTCGGCGTAGCGAGTTGAGGCCGCGTTAGGATCGTTGCTCCACATCGCAATCCATGGACGTAGATTCGTTGCCACTTTCAGCGCGGTGGCATCATGGGGGGTGTGGGCACTAATTGGGGTCTCGTCGACGTAGAAGCGCAACTCCGCGGTGGTGGGAATAGACTCCAGGTGAAAGCAAGTGTTTTTGCGCGGTTATTCCGCGTGGATCGTCCCTCTTTCCACGCGCAGCCGATACGCCTGCCCCAATAACTCATCGCTGAAATCGCCCCAATCGGTCGTCGTCACGATCGCCTGATCCGCCCCGGCGAGCGCATCGAGCAGCGTGTGCCGCCGCGTGGCATCCAACTCGGACATCACGTCGTCCAGCAAGAGCAGCGGACTATCGCCCGTCTCGTCCCGCATCATCTGGAGCTCGGCGAGCTTGAGCGCCAGCGCGGCCGTGCGTTGCTG
>JALOOE010000736.1 GCA_025454565.1 Anaerolineae bacterium | reverse complement strand
CCGCTGCCGAGGAGCGTTGTGATGATCGTGTTGATGTAATACCGACCGAATGGCGCCGCATGCCACGCACGCGCGAAGTTACTCAATACAGGCTGGTGCGGGATCCATGTCACCGGTACGCTGTAGATTTCCAGAGTCGTCTTGAAGGCGGCGGCGATCATCCAGTAGACCGGCAGTCCGATGGCGATCACCCCTGCCAGCATCAGGACATAGCCGCCGATCGCCTGCCAGCGCGGTGCGCCCAATTGGCGATTGGCAGCCGACGGTGCAGCGGCTCTCGGCATGGCGTCAGCTACCGTATCAACCATAGTGCACCCGGCGCTCGGAATGACGCATCTGCATGATGGTAAAGACCAACATGAACCCGAAGAGCAATACAGCGGCCATGCCGGACTTACCCGCGTTGAAGGCGATGAAGCCCTGCTCATACAGGTAGTAGACCAGCGTGTTCGTGGCGTTCACTGGTCCGCCATCCGTCATCGTCTTGATGATGTCGAACGCTTGGAAGGAGGTCAGTGTGCTGGTCAAGACCAGGAAGAACATCATCGGCGACAGGCCCGGCAGCGTGATGTGCCAGAAACGACTCCACGCGCCCGCGCCATCCACGCGCGCCGCCTCGTAGAGCTCGCGCGCGATCCCTTGCAGCCCGGCCAAAAAGATCACGACGGCGTACCCCACGTTTCGCCAGGCGTAGACCAGGATCACCGCGGGCATCGCCCAGGCCGGGCTGGTCAGCCATTGGGGCGAGTTGAGGCCGACCCAGCTCAGCATAGCGTCGATCAGACCGAAGCCCGAAGCGTGGATCGTAGATATAGATCCAGACGATGCCGATGGCCGCTCCCGAGAGGACGACCGGCGAGAAGATCACCGTGCGCGCCGCCTCGCGGCCGCGCAGCGGCTGGTTGAGCAGCAGCGCGCCCGCCAGACCCAACACGCTGGTCACAAACACCGATGCGACGGTGAAGTTCGGCGCCAGCATATCCCATTGCGTAAGGCTGAGGTAGGCGTTGTACATCAGCGGCCAGAAGGTGAAGGCGCCGAAGAGCAGCAGGTTGGGGCCGACCAACGCCACAAACAGCAGCCATTCCCGGCGTTCGGACGCGGTAACCCGGTGGCGACTGGTTCCGGCTACGGCCTGTCGATTCTCCGTCATCACTCTTGTCTCGATTCGCGGTGCTGGCGCGTGTCCGCCACCCAGGCAGCGACTTCGCTCGGCAGGGCAGCGCGGCGCCCGAACACATCGCGGCAGATGCCCTTGCGCCTGTATAGTTTCTGGAGCTCAGCGACAAGCTCTTGTTGCGTCAGCCGCTTCGGCGCACGGGGGTCGGTGGAAGAGGCGGCAGTCATCATGGATTACCTCCCAAGTGTCAGGGCGATGATCATCGTCAGGCTGCCCAAGAGGGCGCCCGCAATCGCCTGGGCGAGGCTATGACGCTTCAGGCGCATACGCGCCCACGCCACCAGCAGGATCAATCCCACGAGGGGAAGGGCCGTGGCGCCAGCGAGGCAGCACATCAGCACGGTGAATGACGCCGCCGCGGTCGTATGAACGCTGATCTTCCAACGCAGAGTGATGCTGAAGAGCAGGAACAGTTGAAGGTAAGTGGCAAGCCCGATGCTGAGCAGAAGCTGCGGCGCCTGGCCCAGGCTTAGCAGGGCCAGTGAAACTGCGGACCCCAACAGAGCCGCCAACATGGGCCTGACACGTTGCTCACGATGTTGTACATCCAGGTCACTTACGGTGCCTCTTGCCACCAGCCAGACCAGGATGATGATCGGGATAGCAACGGTCAGACCGGCGTGGATGGCCGCCCATCGCCAGGCGCCGGCCTCATGCGAGTGCGCGGCGCACAAGCCCGCCGTCGCCACAGCCAGCACCGGCGGGCTGGCGAGCTGCGAGACGACGTTGGCCAGGTGGTCTGCCCAGCGTAGCTGAAGCAATGACGCGGTAACTGGGTTCACAGCGTCATATGACTGCTGTGCGGGGTGCGTTTGGCTGTTCTGCGTTACAGACATGATTCGCTCCACTCATCCTGTGTCGTGAATACCTTAGCAGCGGAGCGTTAAGCTGCCTTTAGCAGCATGTTAAGCCTGGGCCAACCTTGCGTCAGCGATTCTTAATGCCTGAGCGCCAGCTCGTTCGATTGTGCTGCAGTCGTAGTGCGACGGAGCCAAGAATTAACAACCCTTACCATACTCTTCGCGACCGCTTAACCGGTGCTTCATGCGGGCTTGATACAGCCGTGCACATAATAGAGTGCCATGCTGTGGGCGTGGCGCAACCACTCATCCTTGGGAGGGGTAGATCACATGTCTCGTGTTAGAAAACTCGTCTTCGTAGGGATCGCTCTGGCGATCGCCCTGGTCATGTTGCCCGGCGCGAGCCAGGCGCAGGACCCCCAACCGATTGTGCCGCTGACCGATCCGATGGCGGCCTTCCTCGAAAGCCGCGCGTATGCGGCCAAGATGGGCGCCACCGCCGAGTTCCGCAAGATGGAGTGGGTGGCGATCGATCCGGTGAACAAGAAGATGTACATCGCCATGACCGAGATCACTTCGACCATGGCGGACGGCAAGGGCGACATCAACCTGCC
>JALOOE010000179.1 GCA_025454565.1 Anaerolineae bacterium | reverse complement strand
CGGCCGGTCTCCCTACGGCAATCTGGCTGGAGTTGACGCGCGCCCTCGCCTTGCTGACGATGGCGGCGGGCACGGCGCTCATCCGGCATCATCTGGAAAGCGATCGGTTGGAGCGCATCGGCGGCGCGATTTCGCGGCTGCCGCTCGATACGCGCGTGCAGGTCGCCGGCCGGACGATCTGGTTGGGCAAGGCGGTCGTCTGGGAGGGCATCTCGCTTCAGATCGGTGCCGCCACGCAAGCCTTGCTGACCTTCTTGCTGATCACGGCGGCCGTGGTTTTCATACTGGCCTGGCTCACCTATCAGGGACGCACGATCTACCCCTTCGGCCTGATCCTGGTGGCGCTCTGGGCAGCCGTCGCGATGGTGCATCCGTTGACCCTGGCCCCAGGTGTGATCGTCCTGGCCGCCATCGTGTCGGTGTTCCTGATCCAGGCCGGCAAAGCCGGTGAGACGCGCGGCGCCTGGCGTCAGCTCCTCTTCCCGACCCTCGCCGTGCCGCTTTTCCTGATCGCCGCATGGTACATCGATCAAGCGCCGCTCAACCCGGACGACCAGACGCCGTTCAAGATCGCCGGCTGGTTGTTGATCGCCGGATTTGTGTTGTTGCTGCAACCGGTGCCGCTGCACGTCGCGATTCCCGCGATCGCCGGACAGGCGCCGCCTGTCGTTGCGGCATTCCTGTGGATCGGGGGACAGACGACCGTCTTGTTCCTGCTCCAGCGTTTCGTCGTCACCTATCCCTGGCTCACCGCGGCCATTGACAGCGCGCGGTGGCTGCTGTGGTTGGGCGTACTGACTGCAGTATTGGCTGGCGCGCTGTCCGCAACGCAAAGCAGCCTGGGGCGCTTTTTCGGCTATGCCGGACTCTTTGACTACGGGATCCTGCTTGTAGCGATGGCATTGCGCGGCACGGCCGGTCTCCCTACGGCAATCTGGCTGGTGTTGACGCGCGCCCTCGCCTTGCTGACGATGGCGGCGGGCACGGCGCTCATCCGGCATCACATGGAAAGCGATCGGTTGGAGCGCATCGGCGGCGCGATTTCGCGGCTGCCGATGGCCGTCCTCGCGTTGATCGCGGGTGGCTTCGCGCTGATCGGCCTGCCGTTGACCGCGCAGTTTGCCTCGCGTTGGGCGCTCTTCCAGTTGCTCGCCGAGACCGATTCACGCTGGGTGCTGCTCTTGCTGATCGGGGCGACGGGCGTTGTCATCGGCACGGTACGTGCCGGCCGCGCCTGTTTCGGCCCGCTCTCCGGTTCGTCCGTCGAGCGTGAGCCGTGGGGGCTCAGTCTGGTTGCCTTCATCCTGGTCGCGCTGGGCGTCGCCATCGGACTCTATCCACAGCTTCTCACCGCGCCGGTTGCCGCGGTGATCCTACCGCTTTCCACCCTCGGTCCGTGAAATCTTGATAGATTTTGGCAGACGGATCGCTCTATAGTCGCATCATCGGTCGGTTTCGATGTGTATCGGCCCGACGTGGCGAAAACAGAGAGAGGATTTATGGGTCAATCTTCGCGCCTCAGCGGCTTCTACAACCTATCTCCGCAAGAACGCAAACAGATCGTCGTGGATTGGGCCGCGCTGACGCCTGAGCAAGCCGCCGTGCTGGAGAGTGGGCTCGCGCTGGCGCAGGCCGACAAAATGGTGGAGAACGCGATCGGCAGCTATGCCTTGCCGTTGGGCGTTGCCACCAACTTCTTGGTGAACGGCGCCGACGTCCTGGTACCGATGGTCATCGAGGAACCGTCGGTGGTAGCAGGCGCCAGCTTTGCGGCCAAATTGGCACGGGCCGGGGGCGGCTTCCACGCCGAAACGACCGAGTCGCTCATGATCGGGCAGATCCAAGTGCTCGAACTGACAGACCCGCGTGAGGCAGCCACCCAGGTGACGGCGCAGAAGCAGCGGCTCATCGATCTCGCCAACCGTGTCGATCCTGTGATCGTCAGCCTGCACGGTGGCGCGCGCGATATCGAGACGTATGTCTATACCGAGAGCCCGGTCGGGCCGATGCTGGTCGTGCACGTCATCTACGATTGCCGCGACGCGATGGGCGCCAACATGGTCAACACGGCCTGCGAGGCGCTGGCGCCCGTGGTCGAGGAGATTACCGGCGGACGGGTGAATCTGCGTATCCTATCGAACCTGGCCGATCGGCGGCTCGCTTCATCTCGCTGCGTCGTGCCGGCGTCGGCATTGGACACCGCGGAGCTCTCCGGGGCGCTGGTTGCGGCGCGCATTGTCGAAGCGTACGCTCTGGCGGCGGTCGATCCGTACCGGGCCGCGACGCACAACAAGGGCATTATGAACGGCATCGACGCGGTTGTCGTCGCATCCGGGAACGACTGGCGGGCCATCGAGGCCGGAGCGCACACCTATGCCGCCCGCGACGGACAGTACCGCTCCCTCTCCGAGTGGTCATTGACCCCTGCGGGCGACCTCCTGGGCAGCCTGGAGCTACCGCTGGCGGTGGGCACAGTCGGCGGAGCGACTCGCGTGCATCCCACGGCACGCGCTGCGCTGCAAATCATGGGCGTGACAAAGGCTCGCGATCTGGCGGAGATCATCGTCTCCGTCGGTTTGGCGCAAAACCTGGCCGCGATCCGGGCGCTGGCGACCGAGGGAATCCAGAAGGGGCACATGGCGCTCCACGCCCGGCAGGTTGCCATCGCTGCGGGCGCGGTCGGCGACGAGGTGGATCGTGTCGCCGCGGCCATGGTGAGCGAGCGGGTCGTGCGAGGGGATCGCGCAGTCGAACTGCTGGCCCAGATGCGGCGGACAGATGGGTGACGGACGACCGACGACGAACGGAAGGTAGATGCCGGGCGACTTGACAAACTATAGGCAAACCCGTTTGGATTGTTATGCGTCCTACCGAAAACGTCGCCGCATCGCGCTATGATCTTGTCGTAGTTCGTTTTCGCCAAGCGAGGATGAGTTTTCATGCTTAAACCAATACGTGATGTGGGCATCGTGGGATACGGGGCGTATGTACCGCGCTATCGACTGCCCGCGGCCGAAGTCGGCAGAGTGTGGAAGGACAGCTCGGGCGGGCTGCCGATCAAAGAAAAGGCGGTCGCCGGGCTGGACGAAGATACTATCACAATGTCCATCGAAGCATCGCGCAACGCGCTGGCACGCGCCGGCATCGATCCGCAGGAGTTGCGCGCGGTGTGGGTGGGCAGTGAGTCGCATCCGTACGCGGTCAAGCCGTCATCGACCGTCGTCGGTGAGGCGCTCGGCGCGACGCCCCACATCCAGGCGGCCGATCTGGAATTTGCGTGCAAGGCCGGCAGCGAAGCCGTGGTCATGGGCATGGGTATGGTCGGCTCAGGTATGGGCCGCTATGCGCTGGCCATCGGCATGGACACCGCCCAGGGGCGGCCCGGCGATGCGCTGGAATACACCGCGGCGTCCGGCGGTGCGGCGTTCATCATCGGCCCGGCCGAGGAGAGCGTCGCGGTCTACGAAGCGACGTTGTCGCACGTCACCGATACGCCGGACTTCTGGCGCCGGGCCTATGCGCATTATCCCAGCCACGGCCATCGTTTCACCGGCGAGCCGGCTTATTTCGAGCACATCACCAACGCCGGGCGCACATTGATGGAGGAGATGGGGACGAAGCCGGCTGATTACACCTACGCCGTTTTCCATCAGCCAAACACCAAATTTCCGCAGCGCGTGGCCGAAATCCTGGGTTTCGCGCCGGAGCAGATCAAGACCGGCCTGCTGGTGTCTGTGATCGGCAACACCTACGCCGGCTCTTCGTTGATCGGCTTAACCGCGGTGTTGGATCAGGCCAAGCCGGGCGATCGCATCTTGATGGTCTCGTTCGGTTCGGGCGCCGGCTCCGACGCGTTCTCGATCCGCGTGACCGACCGCATCGCCGAGCGCCGCGATCTGGCGCCGCTGACCCGAGATTACATCGCGCGCCGCGTCGAGATCGATTACGCGACGTATGCGCGGTTCAGGCACAAGTTGCAGATGAAGTAGGTTTAAGGTTACAGGGTTAAGGTTGAAGGAGGGTACGACTTTCAACGTTCAACCTGGAACCTTGAACCCACCCAAGGATGGATTCATGCGTGATGTAGCAATCATCGGCATCGGCCAGACGCCCGTGGGCGAGCACTGGGAGAAATCGCTGCGCCACCTGGCTCACGACGCCATCATGGCGGCGATGCGGGATGCCTCGATTGAGGCAGCCGAGGCCCTCTATGTGGGCAACATGCTATCGGGCGCGCTGAACGGCCAGGAGCACCTCGGCGCGTTGATCGCCGATTTTGTGGGGTTGCGCGGCATCGAAGCGATGAAGGTCGAAGCCGCCTGCGGCTCCGGAGCGGCTGCGGTGCGCGTGGGCGCGATGGCCATCGCCAGCGGCATGCACGAGCTGGTGCTGGTCTGCGGCATCGAAAAGATGTCCGACGCCATCGGCAATCTGACGACAGGCGCGCTCGCCACTGCGGCGGACCAGGAATACGAGGTGAGCCAGGGGATCAGCTTCGTGGGCCTGAACGCGCTGCTGATGCGACGCTACATGCACGAGTACGACGTCGCCAAGGAGGCGTTCGCCGGCTTCACCGTCAACGCGCACCGCAATGGGGCGCACAATCCGAACGCCATGTTCCGGAGCCCGGTGAGCGAGGCGGCCTATGCCCGCGCCGGCATGATCGCCGATCCGATCAACCTGCTGGATTCGAGCCCGGTGTGCGATGGCGCGGCGTGCCTCGTGTTGGCCCCGGCCGATCGCTATCGCAGCCGCGCCAAAGCGCTCATCCTCGCTTCCGCCGTCGCGATCGACAGCCTGGCGATCCACGACCGCCGCGATCCATTGGTTTTGGACGCAGCCGTGATCTCCAGCCAGAAGGCGTACGCCGAGGCGCGTCTCACCCCGGCGAACATCCAGTTCTTCGAGGCCCATGACGCGTTCAGCATCATGTCGGCGCTGTCGCTGGAGGCGGCGGGCTTTGCGCCGCGGGGCGCGGGCGTCCGGTTGGCGCAAGATGGTGAGATCGCCATCGGCGGTCATATCCCTCTCAGCACGATGGGCGGCTTGAAGGCGCGCGGCCACCCCGTCGGAGCCACCGGCGTCTATCAGATTGTCGAGGCGGTGCAGCAGTTGACCGGACAGGCCGGCCAGAACCAGGTAGCCGGCGCAACCATCGGCATGGCGCAGAACATCGGCGGGAGCGGCGCGACGGTGGTGACGCATATTCTGGGCGCGGTGTGAGTTGCACGGAGGGTCTGTTAAGAAATGAGTTCTGTAGGGCGGATTGCCAATCCGCCCTACGAGAACGGAAGGTGTCCTTTTACGGATCTTTAAGGGTCCGTAAAGGAATAAGTTCCGCCGTTGGCTCGGTCGGAGACCGGCCAAAGCGGGAAGTAATAGTTCCGCCGTTGGCTCGGTCGGAGACCGGCCAAAGCGGGAAGTAATACTTCCGCCGTTGGCTCGGTCGAGACCGGCCAAAGCAGGAAGTAATACTTTTACAGACCCTTAGCTGCCTCCCGGAACGGCTATTTTGCTGGCGAACCTGATATTGCGTCCACTCCTGATTTCCCCGCTCGCCCTGGGCTTCTTGCCGATCATCATCTTGCACACGGTCAGTATCGGCTATCTCACCACGCGCAAAGCCAAAACCCGGAGTTGATGATCTCCCAGGGCCTGGCGCGCCTGGTTTACGCCCCGGCCGGCGGTTATATTGACTGGCTGGGCGTCCCCATCGCCTGGTTCGGCTTGCTCCCGGCGCTGAAATTCGCCTATGCATTTCCGCTGCCACGCTATGACCGCGAGGAGCGGCTGGCAACCATGGTCACGCTGGGGATCGGAATCGGGCTGCTGGGCCTGATGGGTGTGGAGCTAACCCGCTTCTTTGTCATACCCGCTTATAACTTTGCGCAATTCTGGTACACCCTGTTCGGCCAGGGAATCCAGCCCTGGATCAGCTCCGGTGACATTCTGAGTTTCCTCCTGCCCCTGGGGTATGTGTGGGCGTTGGGAATCTGGCTCCGCAAAACAATCGACTTTTCCTTCGATCAGACGCGCGCCGAGACCCCGCCGCCTGCCGGACCGGTAGTGTGGTCCTCGTGGCTGCGCGGCGCGCCGGCGGCGCTCTGGCGGCCCCAGGGACGCTCGGCGCACGCTACGCGCGCTTTTGCCTGCACCTTCGCACTGATCCCGTTGATCGTGCTGGTTTCGACCCTGGAACAAAATGGCGTGCTCCCGGCAGGCAGTTTCGCTGCTGCGTATATGCCCAGCATCTTCATCCTTGTCGTGACGTATCTCAACTACTCGCTCGAACCTTCGACATTGATGGCGAAACTGGTGGGCATTACCCTGGTGGCCGTGCTGGTGATCCTGGAAGTGATGAATGGCCTCATGCTCACGCTCTACATACGGGCGGATGAGCAGGTCCGGCGAGCGGAACTGAGCGCAGTCGAAACCCTGCTGACCAAGTCGCCCGGGTGGTCTGACGCCGCGACGAGCAGCCTCCCGGCCGGGGTAGCCTATATCGCAACACGGCCTTCTTCAGGAGGGCTGTTCTCAACTTCGTATCAGGTGCTCTTTGCGCGCGGCGATGGCGTGCGTGCGGCAGATCTGGTGGCCGAGGATGCGCGCCTGGCGCAACGCTTGCAGCAAGGGCTCTTCGATGTATGGTTCGAGATCCCCTGGTTGGGTTCTTTCGCACAGGCCGGCGAGCAACTATCGGGCGACGCCTGGCGGCACATGACCTTTCCGCAGGAAACGCCCGGCTATCGCGGGATCTACGCCACCTCGCCGGAGGCGCATTACATCCGCTATGTGTTTGCCGCGCCTGCCGGTCAAACGCTTTACGAGGTCGGGTTCAGTTATCTGAGCTACCGCCAGCGGCTGCACCATCAGGCGCTCCCCCTCGTCTTTGTCACCCTCGTCGGCAGCGGGCTGATCCTGCTGGTGTACCCGCTCTTTTTCCGGTCGAACCTGGCGCGCCCGCTGGCAGGGCTGCTGTCCGGCGTCCAAAGAGTCAATAGCGGCGATCTGAGCGTGCAGGCGCCGGTACAGGTAGAGGATGAGATCGGTTTCTTGACGCGTTCTTTCAACGGGATGGTCGCCTCCTTGCAGCAGTTGAACGCCAGCCTGCGTGCGGAAATCGGCGAACGCACGCGGGCCGAGGCCGCGCTGCGGGAAAGCGAAACCCGCTTCCGCCATCTGTTCGAGTATGCGCCGTTGAGCATTTTCGAGGTGGATATCGGGCGAACCGCGGCAACGATCATCCATGCCAATCGGCAGGCTACGCAGGTGTTTGGCTGGGACGCAGATGCATGGGAGCACGCGCCCCTGGAACGGATTTTCCCCCCGGCGGCCATCGCCGCACTGAACGATGTGACCGCTGCCCTACAGTCCGGGCGCATCATCTCCGTCGAGTCCGTTGGCCGGCGGCGCAATGACGCGCGCTTCCCGATCCGCGTCAGCGCGGCAGCCGAGAACGTGACGGAGGCGGGCCAGATTATCCTGACCGTCGAAGACCTTACCGCAGAAAAAGCCCGCCGTTCGGAAGAGGATGCCATCGCCGAGGAGCGCCGCCGCATCGCCCGTGAAATCCATGATGGCCTGGCGCAAGACCTGGCCGCGCTGCGCCTGCGAGCCGACGTGTGGCATACCCTGGTCGAGCAGGATCCGGCCAGCATGCATCTCGAACTGGAGCGCCTGAAGGCGTTGTTGGGCAGGAATATCCGCGAAGTGCGGCGCTCGATCTTTGCCCTGCGCCCGATTCCCCTGGACGAAATGGGCTTCTATCCCGCGTTGCAGCAGTTCGTGGCCGACTTTGGCGAGCAGAGTCAGTTGCACATCGCTTTGCATACCAACGGTCAGCCCGATTGCCTGCCGGCCGCTCTGGAGTTGGTCTTGTTTCGCATCGTCCAGGAGTCGCTGAACAATGTGAGCAAACACGCCCAGGCCGATACCGTCTGGATCACACTCACGCTCGCTCCGGCCCACGCGCTGCGCACCTGCGAGCGTGTGACCTTGCAGGTGCGCGACAATGGCGTTGGATTCGACCCCGCCGGCTGGACGCAGACCGCCCACGGCGATCACTTGGGGCTGGCACAGATGTGTGAGCGGGTGGAGGCCTTGTGCGGTGTGTTCGAAGTGACCAGCCGGCCGGGCCAGGGCACTGAGATCCGCGTCGAGATTCCGATCGTGGACGACCCGCAGAAGCTCCTTAATCCTGCAGATCGCCCGTGTATGCCAGGGAGTTAGCCCGTGTCGAAGATTCGTGTCCTGCTTGCCGACGATCACCGGCTTTTCCGGGAGGGGCTGCGCCAGATCTGCGAGGTGCTCGGCGATTTCATTGTGGTGGGCGAAGCGACCCACGGGCAAGAAGCCGTGGCGTTGGCCGTTCAACTCGAGCCCGATGTGATTTTGATGGACATTCGGATGCCCGGATTGGACGGTGTTCAGGCAACCCAGCAGATTTCCGAACGCCTGCACTCGACCGGAGTCATCATCCTGACGATGTATCGCCAGGAGAACTATGTCTTCGAGGCCATCAAAGCCGGAGCACGCGGCTATTTGCTCAAAGATACCGACAGTCGCACGTTGATCGAGACGGTGTGCGCCGTGCAGCGGGGCGAGGCCATGCTGGATCCCGGCATGGCGGCGCGGGTGCTTGCAGAATTCCGCCGCATCAGCCAGGTCGCGGCCGGCATGGACGAGGTCGCGAAGCTGACCGACGGGGAAACGGATGTGCTGCGTATGGTCGTCGAGGGCGCAGATAATAAAGCCATCGCGGCGCGCTTGAGCCTTTCCGAAAACACCGTTGCCAACCGCCTGCGCGAGATATACCAGAAGTTACACGTCAACAACCGCACCCAGGCCGCCCTGACGGCAGTGCGCCGCGGGATCGTCAGCCTAGACGCAGATACATAAATATGTCCCCCAAATAGACAGATTCATGTCTTACGCGCGGCCCAACTATCTGGCATAGTAGGCCGTGTGGTGTCCCAGTCGTTCACCGCGCTCCCAATTTCCATAATGCTCGTTTGTCACGATGAGGCCTTGCGCCTGACCCTGTTGGGCTGGCTGGCCGGCGTCAGTGATGTCCAGGTCATGGCCGAGGCGTGCCCTCCGCCGGATGAGGCGGCCGCGGATGCGCCGGATGTCATTCTTTTCGGCGCGGTCGTCCTGCGTCTGCGAGACGTCCAGCGCGTGGCGCAGCTCAGCGCGCAATGTCCGCGCAGCAAAGTGCTCATCGTCAGCCGGCATGTCGATCCAGACGCGGTGGTGATCGGCGCATTCAGGCAAGGCGCCTGGGGCTATGTGACCGTGGCTGATGAGTCCGCTGCCACCATGATCGATGCGGTGCGCACTGTCAGCCGGGGCGGCGCGGTGCTCAGCTCTGGGTTGATCCGTTGGATGCTGGACGAAATTGTTCAAGCACAGTTCGGTCATCCATCGAAGGACGAGGGTGGACAGTGACACGTCGCCGTGACGCCGCTGACAACTCTCGATCTTATTTCCTCATACTATTCCGGAGGAATTCGTGACAACCCAATTGTTCCACTTCATCCGCGTCGGCCTGGTCGGGCTGGTCATCTTCGGCGGCCTGTTGGCCGCGCCCGCACCTGTCGCGCGTGCACAGTCTTACACGGAACGAGAAATCCACCCAATGCAACGACCTGGTTGAGCTGCACCGCCGTAAAACGGCCGGTG
>JALOOE010000178.1 GCA_025454565.1 Anaerolineae bacterium | reverse complement strand
GAGCTGCGCCAACTCAGCCGCGGCGCCCTCGCCGAGATGCGCACCCTGTTACTCGAGCTGCGCCCCGCGGCCCTCATGGAAGCCGATCTGGCCGACTTGCTGCGCCAGTTGGCTGAGGCGATCACGGGGCGCGCGGGCGTCGAGGTGGTTGCACAGAGCAGTGGCAAGTGCAAGCTGCCTGACGACGTACACGTAGCGCTATACCGTATCGCACAGGAGGCGCTGAACAATATCGTCAAGCATGCGCACGCCAGCCGGGCACAGATCACGCTGCAACGCACGCCGGGCGATCGTGGGCTCCGAAACGGGGCGGAAGCCGAACTGACGATCTCGGATGATGGGCGCGGCTTTGATCCGGACGACATCGCGCCCGACCATCTGGGGCTGGGCATCATCCGAGAACGCGCCGGGGCAATCGGCGCGGCGCTATCCATCGAGAGCCGGCCAGGGACAGGAACGCGTGTCAAGGTGACATGGCCCGGCGATTCCGGAGAACAGCCATGACAGAACCGATTCGTGTGCTCATCGTCGACGACCATGCTATGGTGCGCCGAGGCTTGTCGGTCTTCATCAAGACCAAACCCGATCTGCTGGTGGTGGGCGAGGCGGGCGGCGGCCGCGAGGCGCTCGTGCTGTGCGCGCGGGTCGAGCCGGAAGTGGTGCTGATGGACCTGATGATGCCCGAGATGGACGGCGTCGCCACCACGCGCGCCATCCGAGAACGCTGGCCGCACATTCGGGTCATCGCCCTGACCAGCTTCCAGGAGCATGAACTGGTGCAGGGCGTGCTCAAGGCCGGCGCGATCGGCTATCTGTTGAAGAGCATCTCGGCGGATGAGTTGGCCGAGGCGATCCGTGCGGCGCACACAGGCCGGTCCACGCTCGCACCGGAGGCGCTGCAGGCGCTCGTCCAATTCACCTCGGAATCGACATCAAGGGACTTTGGCCTGACCGCCCGAGAGCGGGAGGTGCTGGCTTTGGTGGTCCAGGGATTGAACAACCCCGACATCGCGGAAAGACTGGTGGTCAGTCGCGCCACGGCCAAGGCGCACGTGAGCAGTATCCTCTCCAAGCTCGGCGTCTCGAACCGTGGCGAGGCGATTGCACTGGCTTTGCAGAAGAAGCTGGTCTGAGCCAATCTCCTCCTCTGACAACACTAGCCATCTGGCTAATGCGGCAATCCCCCAGACGCCCAATGCGGCCGGGGGATGTTTCGCTTAAAATCACAGGAGAGGATCGCGGAAGACCAGGAGGTTCCAAGATGACTACCAGTTACTATCTTGATGCATCGGTTGTCTCTGAGCAGCGGCACGACAGACTGGAAGCCGCGGAGACAAAGCTGATGCTCCAGCAGAGCGGGGTGAACCAGCGGGGATGGCTCGTCCGACAAATGTGTGCGTTGGTATGCGGCGCCGGTCGTCTGATGATCGCCGTCGGCCAAATGTTGGTTGTCCGCACCACAGGCTCTATCGCGGCTTCCGTCGCTCAGCAGCCGATGACCCAGGGTCCCGCCACCAGGTAGGGACGTTCAGATCGATCTACAGCGCTGCCGCAGCGTGTCGGCGGCAGCGGAACAGGGGCCACCGAGTGGCGATAACGGGGCGTCCATGCGTGGGCGCCCCGAACTGCGTCACCCGACCGCCAGCCACAGCAACCGGATTGACCCACATGCGTAGTACTGATTGGATGAACATGAGGGTGTTTGAACGTAGGAGGTGACGATGTTCGGAAGCCAACTTCGCAAGAACGGCTCCAGCGGCGCCAAAACTCCGTCAAACGGACGCTACCGGAATGGCAACGACCATTTGATCGAGCTTCACGACGTGGTAAAGACATATCGCAGCGCGGCGGGCGAGTTCACTGCGCTCAAAGGCATCGATTTGGAAGTCGATGGCGGTGAATTCGTGGCCGTGATCGGTAAGTCGGGCAGCGGGAAATCGACGCTGGTCAACATGATCACAGGCATCGACCGGCTCACATCAGGCGAGATCCTGGTGGGCGACACGGCCATCCAGAACCTCAAAGAGGGTAAGCTGGCTGAGTGGCGGGGCCGCAACATCGGGGTCATTTTTCAATTCTTCCAACTGCTGCCGACGCTGACCGCGGCCGAGAACATCATGCTGCCGATGGATTTCTGCCGCATGTACTCGACGCGCGAGCGTCGCGAGCGCGCCATGCACCTGCTTGAGCTGGTCGGCGTGGCCGATCAGGCGGACAAGCTGCCTTCCACCCTGTCGGGCGGCCAGCAGCAGCGCGTGGCGATCGCGCGTGCGCTGGCGAACGATCCGCCCATCCTCGCGGCCGACGAGCCCACCGGCAACCTGGACTCAAAGACCGCCGAGTCGGTTTTCAGCCTGTTCGAGACGCTCGTGGCGCAGGGCAAGACGATCCTGATGGTGACGCACGATCGGGATCTGGCGCGCCGGGCCACCCGCACCGTCATCCTCTCCGACGGCGCCGTGATCGAGGAGTATCTGGCGAAGACGTTCCCCGCGCTGACCGAGGCGCAATTGATCGAAGCAACGCGCAATCTGGAACCCGTGAAGTTTCTGCCCGGCGCAGTGATCCTGCAGCAAGGTGCCGCGCCCGACAAGTTCTTCATCATCACCCGCGGCCGCGTCGAGGTCGTTCTGCCGGAGGCGAACGGCCAGGAGATCGTGGCGACGACGATGGTCAAGGGACAGTACTTCGGCGAGGTGGAGCTGCGCCGCGGCGGGCACAATATCGCCACCATCCGCGCCGACCCGGTGCTGGGTGTCGAGGTAGCCGCATTCGAGCGCGCGGAGTTCGAGAGCTTGCTTGCCGCATCGACAGCCGTGCATGACGCGATCGACCGCACCGTATCGGAGCGCATCGCCGAAAACGAGGCGGCGCGCAGCCGCCTGGAGCGCAACCATGCTTAGCCCACGCTGGCGCAAAGTACTGCGCGATCTCTGGGGCAACAAGCTGCGCACTACACTCGTGGTGCTGTCCATCGCGGTCGGCATCTTCGCAGTCGGCATGATCTCAGGCTCGCAGGAAGCGACGATGGCCGCGTTGAACACCGGTTGGCAGGCCACCAATCCGTCCAGCATGACCATCTACACCGATCTGTTCGACGAAGAGTTGCTGTATGCCGTGCGCCATCTGCCGGGCGTGAAGGAGGCGGATGGACTGCGCGCCTTCGGCGCGCGCTTCAAGAACCCGGCCCAACTCGCCGCAGCGGCCGGCAACGTGCCGACCGGCGACACGCCGGTCAACGCTATGCTCGACCCCGAAAAGTGGCGCAACATCAGCCTGATTGCTTACCCCGACTTCGAAGCGATTCAGGTCGGCAAAATCTGGCCGCAAAGCGGGGCCTGGCCGCCGCCCGAGCATCAGATCCTCATCGAGCGCGCCTCAATGGCGTGGATGGGCGTCAGGACTGACGACACCATTCTGGTGGAAGCGCCGAACGGTCGCCAGCGCCGGTTGCGCGTGGCCGGCGTCGTCCACGATCCGGGTCAGATGCAAGCCACATGGATGGGCCAGGGGATCGCCTACATCAGCCGTGACACCCTGGAATGGTTCGGTGCGTCGCGCGATTTCGACCAACTGCACGTGGTGGCGGCCGGCGAAAATTTGACGCGCAGCCAGTTGAACCAACTGGCTCAGCAGGTGCGCAGCAAGGTCGAAAAGAGCGGCCGGACGATCTACTACACCTACATCCCGACGCCGGGCAAACATCCGGCAGGCGAGGCGGTCGAGCCGATCCTGATGGTGCTTGGAGTCCTGGGCATCCTGGCGCTGGTGCTGAGCGGCTTCCTGGTCGTCAACACGATGCAGGCGCTCCTCACGCAGCAAGTGCGCCAGATGGGGATCATGAAGGCGATCGGCGCGCGCAGCAACCAGATCATGGGCATCTACCTGGGCATGGTGATCGCTTTTGGCGTGCTCGCGTTGGCTGTCGCGGTGCCGCTGGGCGCACTCGGCGCGCGCGGCTTCACGCAGTATATGGGCAACCTGCTGAACTTCGACGTGATCGGGCTGAGCATCCCACCGCGAGTACTGGCAACAGAGATCATGATCGGCCTGGCCGTGCCGGTGCTGGCGGCGCTTTACCCGATCTTCAGCGCAGCGCGCATCACCCCGCGCGAGGCGATGAGCGACTATGGACTGGCCAGCGGCGCTCGTCAAACGAGCGCGGCGCGTTCTTCCGGCTCGACGGGCAAGAAGCCACGCTTCGAGTTGCGCGTGCGCCTGCCGTTCTCCCGACCCACCCTTCTCTCGCTGCGCAACACGTTTCGGCGCAAGGGCCGCCTGGCGCTGACGCTGGCAACGCTGATCCTCGGCGGCGCGATTTTCATCGCGGTGTTCAGCGTGCGAGAGTCGGTGTTCAAAACGCTGGATAGCATGTATGATTATGTCGATTACGATGCTATCGTCGCGTTTCGACGGGAGTATCGCGCAGATCAGATCGCGCGCGAGGCGTTGAAAGTCCCCGGCATCGTCGCAGCCGAGGGGTGGCGGTTCGACAGCGCCCGCCGCATACGGCCCGACGGCACCGAGAGTGATCCGGTGTTCATGCGTGCGCCACAGCCTGACAGCGCCCTGATCCGGCCGCGCATCGCGGAGGGCCGTTGGATAGTGCCTGACGACGAAAACGCCGTCGTCATCAATACGATGTTCCTGAAGGATGAGCCGGACCTCAAGGTGGGCAGCCCGCTGAAACTTAAAATCGCCGGCAAAGAGACCGCTTGGCAGGTGGTCGGCATCGCCTCAGGCACCCCGCCGGCGCCCATGCTGCACGTCAACTACCCCTACATGTCGCGGCTGATGGGCGCGGTCGAACAGGCCGGCATCGCGATCGTGGTGACGGCGCCGCGCGACCCGGCATCGCAGGCCGCAGCGGCGAAGGCGCTGGAGGAGCACCTCAAAGCGGTTGGCATGGAGGTGAACTACCGCCAGACCAGCAGCGAGGAGCGCACCCAGATCATTGGCCGCTTCGAAGTGCTAATTGTCTTTCTGCTCATCATGGCGGTGCTGCTGGCCGTCGTCGGCGCCATCGGGCTGACCGGCACCATGAGTCTGAACGTGCTGGAGCGGACGCGAGAGATCGGTGTCATGCGCGCCATCGGCGCCTCAGATGGCAGTGTATTCCAGATCGTGGTGGTGGAAGGGCTCTTGATCGGGGTGATCAGTTGGTGCTTCGGCGCACTGCTGGCCTATCCGCTCGGCAAGCTGCTCAGCGACGCCATCGGCAACATCACGATGAAGACCGCGATGGATTACGCCTTCTCGGTGAACGGCATGGTCGGATGGCTGGTCATCGCCAGTGTGCTGGCTGTTGTAGCCAGCCTGCTGCCCGCGCGCAACGCCTCAAGGGTCAGCGTGCGCGATGTGCTGGCCTACGAGTGACACGGACGACGCAACTCGCGGCTCGCCAATGACGTATACCTTGTCAACGAATGGTTGGAGGAAGTCCATGAAAAGAATGCTCATCGCCGTCGTGTCGGTCGGGGTGCTGCTCGGCGTCACCTCTCTGCTCAGCGGATGCGGGGCGGCAGCGGGCACGCCAGCCTCAGGCAAAACCGCCGCGCCAACGGCGCCGGCCGTGCAGGCCGATAACCGGGTTGTTGCCGAGGCCAAAGTCGCGCCGGTGCAGAGCGCGCGGCTCAGTCTGCCGGCAGGTGGGATCGTGGCCGAACTGCCCGTGAAGGAAGGCCAGACCGTGAACGCCGGGCAGACGCTGGTCAAGCTCGACGCGGCGCGGCAAGCGGCGGCCGTGGCGCAGGCCGAAGCGCAATTGCAGCGCGCGC
>JALOOE010000177.1 GCA_025454565.1 Anaerolineae bacterium | reverse complement strand
GCGGTAGTAACCCATGAAGAGCGGCTGGCGCGGGTTGCCGAGGTCGTAGACCATCACGCCGCCGCCCGCGCGTTCGAGGCCGACAAAGGCGTAGGGCCGGCCGGCGATCGTGCCGACCGTGACACCCTCAGGTTCCGGCCCTTTGTCGTCGGAGCGCTCATCCCATTTGGCCGGGTCGCCGTCGTTAGCATTGAAGAGGACTGGCGTCTGCGCTGCTGTGATCTGCTCGAACGCATCGCCGCTGTCGAAAACCTGGTTGCCCGCGGCGTCCCAGATGGTGAAGGAGCGGCTGCCGTAGCTATAGAGCCGGTCGTAATCGCCGTCACCATCCACGTCACCATCCATCGAGGAAGCGTTCAGACGACCCAGTGCCGCGTTGTTCTTCAGTTCGGCCGCATTGGGGAAGGCGGTCGGGTCGAGGTTCAGGCTGCTGATGCGAGCAGGTTCGCCGCGCGCGTCCCCCTCGTTGGCCGTGGCATAGAAGACCTGGCTGCCGGCTGAGAAGGCGGCGATGCCATCGGGCATGTACATGCCGAAGACGGGCCAGGGCTGGATGTTGATCGTCTTGCCGCCGCCAGCGCCGTCGCGGTCGCTGGCATCGAGGCCGGACGGCCCGCTGAAGCGCACCAGACCCAGCAGAACCGGCTCCGGGTTGGGGTTCATGGGGAGCGTGCCGTCACCGGGGATGGCAGCGGCCAAAATGCCGAAATCGTTGTCGTTGATGACGGCCAGCGTCTCGCCGTCCACCACGGCCAGGCCCTCCGGTTTGGACACGCCGGTGTAGCCAAGCGCTGCCAGGTTGGTCACCAGGCGCTTGAAGACCGGCTTGATGCCCGCCGCGGCCAGCTCGGACTCCGTAAGCTGCTCCAGGGTCTTTCCGGCAGGCGCGCCGCCCAGGTTGGCCGGATTGTGGATGTCGGTGGCGCCCCGCAGGTCAACCTCGTAGACCAGCTTATTCGCATCCATGCCCAGGCGATCGTCTCGCTCCATGACCGCGAAGCGGCCGTTGCCCAGGCTGGCCGCGTCACCGATCTTGTCGGTGCGGGCGGCGCCAGCCCCACTGATGTCACGCAGGTTGTAGAGATACTCAGCCGTTACCGTCTGGCTGGTCGTGTCGAACTCGACGATGCGCAGGTTGCGAGAGGCGCGAGAGGTGGCGTCGTTGGCAGTGTCGGGGTTGTCCAGCGCGCTCTGGATGAACGCGTAGACCGTGCTTCCATCTAGGGCGATCCCCTCGAAGCCGCGATTGGCGCGACGCTGGGCGTAGACCGCCGGCAGCGCCTCGACCCCGAACGTCCCCGCGGGCGCGCCCACGGAAGCCGCCGTGCCTTGCGGGACGTAGCGCGCCAGCAGCTTGCCGGCTGCATCGAAGTGCAAGATGGACACACGGTACTCTTCGACCATCCAGAATGTGCCGTCCGGGGCGACGACGACGCCCTCGGGGTCGATGCCGAGTGGCCGGTTCGCAAGTTGGTTGCCGAACAGGTCAACCGGGACCTCGTCGGTGTATGCCGTGCCCTGGGCGCCGGCTTGCAGGTTGGGCAGGCCGGTCATCTTAACGCCATTGGGTTCCACCAAGCCGATGCGCTGCGTGATGGTGAAGACGCCGGAGTCCGGGTCCAGCTCGAACCGCACGAGCTCGGGCTGGAACTTCGGCATGGCGAAGGGGCGCTCGTTGCCGGGGAGGTGGCTGATCAGGTCGGTCGGTTCACCGTTCGGGCCGCGATCGGTGTGGGTGACGAACTCTAGCGCGCCCGCGGCGGTCTTGCCCTCGAAGAAGAGGCCGGAGAAGCCGCCGAGACTGATCTGCACACCGGCCGGCGCATCGGGCAGCGCGGCAGATTCGGCACGCGAGGCGTCCGCGCCCGCCAACGCCGATGGCGCCTGCCCCAACACCGGCAGGCCTTGCCATTGGTAAGTCGTCAGCCAGGGCATGCCGCGATGATCCTTCAGGCCCAGTGGCAGGATCTGCGTGATGGTGGCCGACGCGATGTCGAGCACGGCGATAGCATTGGCTTCTTGCAGTGTCACTCGTGCGGTTTTGCCATCAGAGGCCACTGCGATGTATTCCGGCTCAAGGTCTTGCGCCACGCTGGCCGCCGAAGGGAAGATGCGGACGCCGCGGTTCACCAACTCGGCGCGGCGGTCGTTGAATGCGGTGAATGACGCGGTGGCAACCGTGGCCGCAGCGACTCCCGCCGAGATGTCAATCACGCTCACCGAGCCTTCGGGATCAATCGCGCCTGGCTCCCCTTCATTCGCCACCAGCACCTTCTTGCCATCGGGAGTGAAGGTCAGCATGTCGGGCAGGGCACCCACAGTCACGCTCGTGAGGATCGTGCCGTCGGGCGACAGGAACACCACCTGGCCGGGATCCTGCACCGGGTTGGCTGGCACGGCGGCTGCGAGGATTCCGCTCTTGGCGGCCACGCTCGTCGCATCGACGGCGACGGTGGTGACCAGCGTCGGAGTGACCGGGTTCGAGATGTCCACGATCTGAAGCTGGGGTCCGGTCACATAGAGGCGCTTGGTAGCGGGATCGTAGGCTGCGATCTCGGCGCCGATACCGGCGTAGCGACCCAGCAAGTTGAGCGAGATATTGTTAGTGAGATCGGGTGCGGTTGCTGGCGCGCTCGCCGGGAAGGTATCGGGGCCTTGTGCCAGGCTGGCAGCGGGCAACAGGATGCTTAGCAGGATCACGACCAGCGCGATCAGCGGCAACGAACGGCGGGGGGAACGGGGCATGCAGTGTTTCTCCTCTGTGGAAAGATTCGGATGATGGAAGTGGTGCACGAAACGTGATCGATCGATGGCACATGAGCTTCAAGCTTCACGTTTTGTGCCTCAGCCCGCCATCTCATGTACCGAGAGCATCGGCAACGCGATGGCTTCGGACGGGACGATCCAGGGCGCCACGCACAATAGATCGGGGATGGCCCTGAACGGGGTGACGGCCACATATCCCAGCGCGACGGCCCAGGCATCGGTCCAGGGCTCCGTCTCTCCATCACCGTCCTCCTGGTGCATGACCGCGAGCGTGTTTTCGGCATGCGGGTCAGAACCGAAGCGATATCTGGTCAGGCAGGAGGTATCGGCCGAGGAGGTAATCAGCGTGCCCTTCAGGTGCGAAATCGGCACGTTTGGCACGTTGACGTTGAAGACCATCGGTGTCGGCTCCGAGTTCGCCTGCCAGAGGCGCACGACTTCTGCCAACGCCCAGGTTGCTGCTTCCCAGTGTGCCACCCCGGCGGAGCCGGCGTCGAGGGAAATAGCGATCGCCGGGACGCCCAGGATATGCGCGGTCAAGGCTGCGCCCACTGTACCGGAGAAGAAGACGTCGCGTCCCAGGTTGGCCCCGTGGTTGACGCCGCTGACGACCAAATCGAATGGCCCACCGCCGAAAACGCCGCTCAAGCCGACATGCGCGCAGGTCGCCGGTGTGCCTGACAGGCCATACGCGGTCACGTTATCCGGATGGCCGTCGGCGCGCCGGTATGGAAAGTAGGGGAAGGAGCGGGCTGGGGGCAGGGCTGCGCCGTAGCCGCTGTAGTTGGTCGCAGGCGCCACCACTGTAACCTGGCCCATGAACGCCAGGGCTCGCGCAGCAGCCCAGATGCCCGGTGCAGCGACGCCGTCATCGTTGGTCAGTAGGAACCTCATTTGGGTCACCCCCGTATATGCTCTCATGTGATCGAACGCGGAGTAGAACAGGCGCTTGGATACGCATTCCCGGGCGCCTGAGCAGCGCGCCACAGTGATTCTGCCAGGCCACCGAGCGATGCGATCAGTACTCTCAGCTCGGTCGCGCGGTCCCTATTCAACCCTAAGCAGGGTAGCAGAGGCGTGTGAAGCGAATAATAAGGAGGCCTTATGGAGATGTTAGGAGTGTGTCAAAGTCTCTTAAGAGGGGGGGAACGTGGTGGCAAGTCGCCGGATTGCGGGGAAGGTTGTGAGGTCGGGCTTCGGCGCTTTGAGTGTGATCGTTCCGGGCGCGCGACGAAGCCGCTGCAATGCCGAGTCAGCCATCAGATCTTCACTTCTGGGCCGGTCGCCTTGGTTGCGGCAGATCGAGAATGGGAATTGCCCCTGAATGTATCGCGCCGGCTAACTGTCGGCCTCGCCGGCAGATTCATCCCTGGACTGAATGGGCGCAGGCACGAGCAGGGAGATCAGCCGTCCTTCGAGGGCTTTCAGATCAGGTATTTCTACCTGCGCTACTCCTGCCCTGCGAATGGTCAGTCGGCCGCCGGTCAGTGTGCGGACCACCTGGCTGAAGTCCGGCCCATGACCTACCAGGAGGAGACTCTTGCAGTCGGCATGATCGTGCAGCACTTTGCTCAACTGCCTGAGCCCGAAACCTGGGATGAGGCGTTTGTCCACGGTGACCTTGTCTAGCATGCCTAGACGCTCAGCAACGAGGTGCGCGGTCTGCCGCGTGCGGTCATATGGGCTGGTTAGCACAAGCTCCACTCGTAGCCTGTGCTCCACAAGAGAAGCCGCCACCTCCGCCACCACCAGGCGACCCTCGGCCGAAAGCGGCCGCTCTATGTCATCACCCGACCAGTTGGCCTTCGGTTCTGCCGGACCGTGTCTGAGAAAGAACACTTCCATGATATCCCGCCTTACTTGATGGACGCCTGCACTTGGAGCCCATCAATACGTGTACCCCCAAACGATGTCCATATAGTATGACGAGCATCATAGATCAAGAAAGCTTAACCTAGTCTGCGTGTGAAATTGGGGATGCTGTGAATCGATGGGGAAGAGGCGGCATCTCCAGGAAGGGTATGGACATCCCCAGAGGAGGTGCCGCCTGCGGCGCAGGGCCCCCGGAATAGCGGCTCCACCATCCGCCGGGCACGCAGCATTACTGCGGCGGACGCGGTCTCCATGAGCGTGCTAGATCTCAGCAAGCGACGCATTGACCACCATGAGCGTCGATGCCTCGATTGCCTCGATTGTCTCAGATACGGCTGTGGCAATTGTGTCGCCTGCCGAGAGCTCGGCGATGCGCCGCTTTGCTGCCTTGAGCTCGTCGGGCAGGAACAACTCTTCGGCCAGGATCAGCACGGACTGCTCCTTCCCGCGACGCGTCATTTTCAGCCCTCAACGGCCTTGAGAGAAGCCAACACGGGTGCGGCCACCGTCTCCAGTTCCTTGTTCACATCGCCGAACACCTTGATCGCATCTTCCTTGTTGACGATGATGCGCTCCAGCCCCTTGCCGATGATCTGGTCGCCGTTGGGCACGAAGACGCGTGCAGCGTCCTGGGGTCGGGTCTTCGGAAGCTGATCGACCGCGGTCTTGAAATTGGGCTGTTCCTTGAAATAGGCCTGCATCTCGGCGCTTTGCACCGCGCTCGTGCGCACGGGCATGTAGCCGGTGGTCTTCGACCAGAACGTCGTGGTCTCGGGGCTGGTAGCATAGGCGATCCACTTTGCGGCCGCCTGCTGCTTCTCCGCCGGCAGTCCAGACAGGATCGCCAGGCCAGAGCCGCCGGTGCAGCAGCCGAACTGCTTCTTTTTGGGAAGGAAGGCCGTGCCCACCGGGAACTTGGCGGTTTGCAGCACGCCGCCCATCGAGCCGGTAGATAGCATGGCGGACGCGACGATGCCGGTCACGAAGTCCTTCTGGACATCCTTCGAGAAGAGCGCCCAACCGTCCTTGTTGACGCTGTCGCCGTAGAAGACACCGGCCTCCACCGTCTTCGGGTCGGTCATCGTCATGGTGAAGTCGGGCTTGGAATACTGCCCCTCATACTGCCAGGCCACTCCTTG
>JALOOE010000176.1 GCA_025454565.1 Anaerolineae bacterium | reverse complement strand
GACACGAGCATCGCCACGACGGCCAGGATGCTCAGGATCGAGAAGAGACGACGAGTTGACATCGGCTTCCTCCTTCAGGAAGTGGGTGATTGGTACACTGGTGAATGGAAACGCTGGTACTTCGTTTGGCCGCAATGCGGTGCCGGCACGGGCATGTCTGTTGCTGGCTGGACCTCCTCTCACATGAATCCATCGTATCCTCTGCGGCGGGACCGGTCGACCTCGCCCGCCACACCGAACGTTACCCTTTGACCGACCCCAGCATGATGCCCTTCACGAAGTAGCGTTGCGCAAAGGGGTAGATGATCAGCACGGGGACGGATGCCACAACGATCAGCGCGTACTTGAGTAGCTCGCGCATCGCCTCTCTAGCCGCCATGCTCTGCAGATCCTCCATCATATTCATGTCCACCTGACTCGATATCAGGATGTCTCGCAGGATGATCTGTAGCGGGAAAAGGTCCTTGTTGGTCAGGTAGAGCAAGGCGGCGAAGAACTGATTCCAATGCCCGATGGCGTAGAACAACGCCAACACGGCGATGAGTGGCGTCGACAACGGAAGCAGGATGCGCGTGAAATACTGAAAGTCGCTGCAGCCGTCGAGCTGCGAGGCTTCCAGCAATTCGTGCGGGATCGAGGTGCGCATGAAGGTGATTGCGATGAGCAGGTTCCAAATCGAGAGTGCTTGCGGGATGATCAGCGCCCATCGGGTGTTCCGCAAGCCCAGATCCTTCACCAGCAGGTAGGTAGGGATAAGCCCGCCACTGAAGAAAAGCGTGAAGAGGAACAACCCAAGGATGATATTCCTGCCGGGCAGGTCGCGACGCGAAAGGGGGTAGGCAGCGATCAGTGTCATCGTCACGTTCACAAGCGTACCCACCACTGCGTAGAAGAGCGAGTTCCCATAGCCGGTCCAGACCCGCTCGTACGCAAAGATCTTCTGATATGCCACCAGCGAGAAGTCCACCGGCCAGAGCACGACTCGCCCGGAAATCACAGCGGCCCCGTCACTTAGAGACGCGCTCACGACGTAGATCAGCGGGTAGAGGATGACGACGAGGAACACCGCCAGGATGCTGTAATTGACGGCGTTAAATGCCCGGTCTACCCCTGTTTCGCGGATTTTGTTCCGGGGCTTGTATGCTGCCTTTGCTTCGGCTGTCATGGTAGGCGCCTCCGTCGCTAGAACAGGCTCTTCTGGGTCAATCGCTGGGAAGCCCAGTTGGCCGACACCAGCAGGATCAAGCCGATGACCGAGTTGAAGAGGCCGATGGCCGCGGCATAGGAGAAGTTCGCCACGCCGCCTGCCAGACCGATTTTGTAGACATAGGTGCTGATCACTTCCGCCGTAGCAAGGTTGAGCGGATTCTGCATCAGGAAGGTTTTCTCGAACCCGACGTTGAGCACCTGTCCCATGTTGAGGATGAAGAGCGTGACGATCACAGGCAGGATGCCCGGGATATCAATGTGCCACATGCGCTGCAGGCGGTTGGCGCCGTCCACTACGGCCGCCTCATGCAAGGCCGGGTCAACGGTCGTCAGTGCAGCCAGGTAGATGATGGTGCTGAATCCCGTGTATTGCCACACGTTGGTCCAGACGTAGATCGACGGGAACATCTCGGCGCTGCCCATGAAGTGAACGGCGGGCAGCCCCAGCGCTTGTAGAAACAGATTGACCGGCCCGCGCCGCAGATCCAGGAATTGCAGGATCAGGCCGACCATGACCACCGTCGAGATGAAGTAGGGCGCATAACTGACCATCTGGACGCTGCGCTTGAACAGGCCGGTGCGCAGTTGGTTCAGCATGAGCGCCAGGATGATCGGGATCGGGAACCCGACCACCAGCGAATAGATTGAAAGACCAATCGTATTCTTCATCAGCCGCGCGAACATGGGGGATTCAAAGAAGCGCTGGAAGTTCACCAGACCGACCCACTCGCTCTGAAGGATCGGTTTGCCGGGCAGGAAGTCCCGGAAGGCGATCTGCGCGCCGTACATCGGATAATACGCGAAGATGAGCAACCAGGCGACGGGCAGCGCCAAGAGGACATATAGCTGCCAGTTCTTCTTTATCCGGGCCAAAGTCCGGGACACATACGTGGACTTGGGGCGGGTCTGCGTTCGGGTGTTCGTCAAGCTGCTCGCTGTGGCCATCTCGTATCCTCACTGGTCTTGTTGCATTCGAATATGACATGTAGCAACGAATTTGATGGGTTGAACCAGTCGCTCCTTGGCTGACCGCCGGTCGATTCGCTCAACGCCAATGATTCGTTGTCCTATTTGTCCCGGTCACGCCCGCAACCGCCGCCCCACCTCGCGCAGGGTCGCGGTATCCTCGGGATGGATCGACCCATCGGCCAGCGGGCCGGTGTTGAGCAGCAGGTTGCAGTTTTGCGCTGCGGCAGCGTCCAGCATCGCGAGCACCTCGTCCGGCGTATGGTGCTGTGCATCGTCGTCCCGGCGATATCCCCACGCGCCGGGCTGGAGCGTGTCGCAGATCTCGTTGTGCTTGTGCTGGTTGCCGTCCCAGGCGGCCTGGGCGACCGCGGCGGCGGCCTCGCCGATCATCTCCCGGCAACGCTGCGCCAGGGAATAGCCGTGGCGCTCAGGTGCGGCGAAATCCTCGGTGCCCGTCGCGCCTTGCTTGAAGCAGATCAGCGCCTGCGGCTGGAGTTGGCGGATCATAGCATAGGTTTCGTGGATCGGGAAGAGTTCCGGGCGGGCGTAGTAGCCCATGATCGGGTCGAACCAGATGCCGGCGACCGGGCCGTAGTTCGTCAGCAGCTCGCGCAGTTGCGCGTGCATGAAGGCGACATAATGCTGGAAGTCGGCGTCGCTCTGGAACTTGTAGCTCGGCTCCGGCGTCGCGTAGTCCGGTCTCGCTATCCGGAAGTCGCTGCGCGGGTAGAAGTACGGATGACGCCAATCGAGTGCGTACGAGTAGTAGAGGAACAAGCCAAGTCGCTTCTTCGCGCACTGCTCCGCTAACTCGCCGATCAGGTCACGGCGGGCGGGTGACCGGACGCTGTTATAGGCGGAGGCTTTGGTGTCGAAGAGGCAAAAGCTGTCGTGGTGCCGGGTTGTCACCGTGATGTACTTCATCCCGGCGTCGAGCGCGAGGTCGGTGATGAAATCGGCGTCGAAGCGATCGGGATGGAACTGATCCACCAGTTTCTCGTATTCGGCGACGGGGATCGCTTCATGGAACATCACCCATTCGCCGCGTCCGAGGATGCTGTACAGGCCGTAGTGCATGAAGAGACCGAATCGTGCATCGGCAAACCAGGCAAGAGCCGCCCGGCGTGGGTCGAGACCATACAGGTCGCTGTAGTTGGCGAGGTAGCTCGGCACGGTGGAGGGTTGTGCAGGCATCGGGATCTCGCTGGAAAGAGATGGCCCAGCATTGGGCACGCCTTATTGGAGGACAGTATAGCAGATGTGTGCGCTCCTGCGGGCGCTTTCTGGCCCAGTTTTGGCCGGAAAATGGCCGCGGCGCGTAGTTGGGTGACTGCGGCAGTGTGGACTATAATGCTTTGCATGTGAGAATCGTATCGGAGGGGTTCTGTGAATGTAACGATGTGGAGTAAGGCGCTTAGGATCATCCCGCGCCTGTCGAAGGATGAGTGGAACAAGCTGGATGTCGTTGCGAAATGGTTGATCGCCACGCGGGCGGCCGTGTTGATCATGACGTTCATCTCGGCGGCGATCGCAGGTATCCTGGCGCTGGGCGATGGATTGTTCAACTTCTGGCTTTGGCTGCTGCTGGCGGTCGGTCTGATTTTCGCGCACGCCACCAATAATCTGCTCAACGATCTGACCGACTACCGCAAAGGCGTCGACAAGGACAACTACTTCCGCACGCAATATGGCGCGCAGCCGCTGCAGCAGGGGTTGTGGACCGAGCGCAATCTGCTGACGTACGCGGCCGTCACCGGGTTGATCGCGCTGGTGTGTGGCGTCGCTTTCGTGCTCTTGCGCGGCTGGCCGGCGGTGGCCCTGTTGGCCGCCGGCGTCTTCTTCGTCCTTTTCTACACCTGGCCGCTCAAGTACATCGGCCTGGGTGAGCTCGCCGTGCTCCTGGTGTGGGGGCCGCTGATGATCGGCGGCGGCTACTATGTGATTACCGGTCAGTGGAGTTGGCTGGTGGCACTGGCCGGTTTGCCCTACGCGCTCGGGCCGACGACGGTGATCTTCGGCAAGCACATCGACAAATACAAGGAAGACAAGGCGAAAGGCATCCACACCCTGCCGGTGATCATCGGCGAGCGTGCGGGGCGCGCCACCGTCCGAGGCATGATCGTCATGATGTATCTGCTGGTGGTCTACCTGGTGGTCATCGGGTTCTTCACACCGGCGATGCTGATCGTACTCCCGGCCCTGACGCTCGTGCCGAGCGTGTGGCGCATCTACCGCCAGCCTTACCCCGACGAACGGCCCGAGAGTTTCCCGCCTGAGGCATGGCCCACGTACTTCGCAGCGACGGCGTTCGTCCACAACCGGCGCTACGGGCTGTTGTTCCTTCTCGGTCTGTTGGCCGACGCTGCGATCACCGTGCTGATTGCAGGGCGCAGCGTGCTGCCGTGAGTCACGCTCTGCACATTTTGGCTGGATTGTAGCCATTGGAAACGTTGACTTTCGACCGGTTCGTCGGGGATCTGCGTAGCGCGCTCCACTATCTTTACGATCCCGACCAGTTGCGGCGTAGCTCGCTGGCGAGCCTGTTCGGCGTCTCCGGCTTCGACGCGGCCGCCGCGCTACAGCGCATCCTGACCGACGCGGTCGAGGCGCTCCAGCCGGCCGCAGACGAGCCGCCCCAGTCGCGCGCCTGGCGCATCTACGACGCGCTCGTCTACCGCTACGTGCGTCGCTTTGAGCGCGATGTCGTTGCCGATCAGCTCGGTATCAGCGGCCGGCAGCTCCGCCGCGAGCAGCGCGCCGCCCTGGAGGTCCTGGCCGATCATCTGTGGAAACAGTATGGCCTTGCGACGAAGGCGTTGAAGTCCCTCAGCGAGGACGCCCTCGACGCGGCTTCCGTGGCGCGCGCCTCAGGCGAGGCCACCCAGGCGAAGGCTGAGGCGCCGGCGTGGCTCCGTGATCTGCCGCCCGAGAAGCCGGCTGCTTTGCGTCCGGTGCTGCAAGCGACCCTGGAGCTCGCCCGACCGCTCGCGCGCCAGTGGACCGTGCACCTGCAAGGGGTTGTGCCCGAGGAGCTCCACGATCTTCCCGTGCCCCAGGTGGCACTGCGCCACGCCCTGCTCAGCCTCTTGGGGATCGCGATCCCCCGCGCCAGCGGTGGGTCCGCAACCGTCTCTGCCGTACTTGGCGACGGGATGATCGAGATCGCCGTCTGCGCAGCGGAGCCGGCGGCGGCGGGCGGTCCGTTGACGGAGCGCGAAGTCGAGAGCCTGGATGTGGCGCGGCATCTGGCGGACGCAGCAGGAGGCGGGCTGATCTTCGACACAGAGCTCGGCGCGCGACCATTCGGCGCCCGGCTGACTCTGCCGATTCTGGAGCGTGTCTCGGTGTTGGTAGTGGACGACAACGCGGATATTCTGCAACTCTTCGCGCGCTACGTCTCAGGCTCGCGCTATTGTCTCACGGTGACGCATGACCCAAAGCAGGCGCTCGGGTTGGCTCAGACCCTGGAACCACCGATCATCGTTCTGGACGTAATGATGCCGGAGGTTGACGGCTGGGAGCTGTTGGCGCAGCTCCGGCAGCAGCCGGAGACAGTGGACAGTGCGGTGATCATCTGCACCGTGCTGCCGCAGGAGGCGCTTGCGCT